>CAIQDO010000408.1 GCA_903870555.1 uncultured Caulobacteraceae bacterium | reverse complement strand
GGGGGTGGACAAGTCGCTGGTCAGCCGTTGGGCGTCGGGAACCAATTCGCCGTCTGCCCACAACCTGGCCGAACTGACCCGGCTGATCGCCGAACGCCAGCCCGGCTTCACCCTGCTGGACTGGGACGCCGACATTCCGGCCCTGGCGGCGCGCTACGGATTGCCGGCGCCGGACCTCCTGGCCGGGGCGCCGTCGGCGGAGCCGATCGGCGGCGACCGGTTGCTGGCCGCCTCGCGCGCCCAGAGCGCCGTCGAGGTGCGCCGCGAGGGGGCCGCCTACACCGGGATCTGGGTCGGCTTCTATCAGGCCTTCCGCAACACCGGGCAGGTGATCCCCGAACTGATCTGCATCTGGCGTCAGGGCGATCGGCTGCTGTTCCGCGAATTCAACCTGTTCTTTTCCCACATTGGCGAGATGCTCATCATCCGTCACCAGATCTTCATGGTCGGCGAGGACGACACGCGGGTCGACGGGCTGCTGTACCTTCTGCTCAACGGCGTGGGCGGCGAGAAGGCGGTGCGCATCGACGGCCTGGCGATGAGCGTGTTCAACGGCCGCTTCCGGGCGCCCGGCGCCTCGCCGGTGGTGCTCCAGCGACTGGCCGACCTGGAGGATGAGGCCGCGCCGCCCGACGAGGCGGCGGTGAACGCCATCCTCGACCGGTTGCGGGCGGCGCATTTCGCCGACGAGACCCCTACCCTGGCGGGACCGGCGATCCTGGAGGCGGTGCGCCCCAGGGTCGGCGCCCCGCGCGACGACGGCGAGATCGACCACCTGCTGCGCAGCCCCGAGCCCCGGTCGCTGGCCGCCTGCGAGGTGGAGTGGAACCCGACGCTGGAGGCCGACGTCCGCCGCCTTCGGCTGGCTCTGCTGGGCGTTGACGACTGCTTCCCCATCGCCGCCGACTATGGCGTCCGGCGGGCGGCGCCGTGACGCCGCCAAGTCGAGCCGAATTTTGTCTTTTGCACCCGGCGAAACTAGGGGCATTGTTGCGGGCTTACCGATAGCTGAAACCCAAGAGGGTGCGGTCGACCGATGGATGTCCGACAAGCGCGGCAAATTGTTGCAATCTGGCAGCAGGGCACGTTCGGCCGCGCGGCTCAGGAACTGGGCATATCCCAGCCGACCTTGAGCCGCAGCATCGCCCGGATCGAGGATCAGCTGGGCGTGACCCTGTTCGAGCGGAGCAGCCGCGGCGTCAAGCCGACGGTGTTCGCCGAATACATCGTCTCGAAGGCCAAGCCCGAAATCGACCGGATGTCGACGCTGACCGCCGAAGTGAAGCTGATGGCGAAGGGCGAAATCGGCCGGCTCACGGTTGGTATCGGCGCCGTGGTTCGCGAGCTGGTGATGCCGCGGATCAGTGAAATCATCGCCGAGGCCTACCCAAGGCTGCGCCTGAGGATCGAGCAGAATATCGTCAGCGTTTCCATCGAAAAGCTGGCCAACCGCACCATCGATGTCGCCGTCCTGTCATCGGAGGTGGTGTCGTCGGAGCTGCTGGCCCCGCTGTCGGACTTCACGGTGACCGAGCTGTTCAGCGGCGACCTGGGATTTTTCGTACGCCCGGATCACCCGATCCTGGCGCGAACCGGACGGTTGAGGCCGATCGACCTGCTGGATTATCCCATCGCCTCGCCGAGTCCGACCAAAGCTCTGCGCGACGCCTTCCCGACCGACCTGTCTCCGGGGCAACAGGCCAATCTCCACGCCTTCATCGCCAACGACTACGGCCTCATTCGTCATTTCGTGCTCAAGACAGACGCCATCGGCCATGCTCCGGCGATGATCTTCGCGCGAGGCGGCGGTCAACAGGGCGGCGGTCAACAGGGCGTCGTTCGACTGGATTGCGGGTATGAGCGGCAACACAGGTGCGTCGCGGTGGTGATGCAGGAGTCGTGGCATTCGCCCGTCATCCGCCGGTTTGTCGCCATCGCCCAGCAGGTCTCGGCGCAACTTCAATCTGTGGTGGCGGGCGGAGGCGATCGACCATAGCTTTCGGGTATGGCTTCGCCAAAATTATTCGCCTACCCGCTCGACGCCGAAACCCCGTAAATTCGGCTTCGTAAATTTGTCTTGGCTAAATAAGCCAGCGCCTTCGTCACTCCGCCCCGCGTCACGCGGGAGCAGCCAATAAGGCACGGATGATGATCGGCGCGGCGAAAGGGGAGAATTCATGTCCAAAACCAAACTGCAACTGCTCGCGACAACCCTGCTGCTGTCGCCCCTCGCCGCGCCAAGTGTCGCGGCGGCTCAAGCGGCTTCGTCGCAGAACACTGTCACCGAAGTGGTGGTAACGGCCCAAAAACGGGCCGAGAACGTGCAGCACGTTCCCGCGTCGATCGTCGCCCTGTCCGGCGCTCAGCTGCAGAAGTCCGGTGTCGACAACGTCAAGGACCTGACGAGGCTGGTGCCCAGCCTGCAAATCATCACCATCGCCCAGGTCTCGGGCGTCGCCCTGGAAATCCGCGGCTTCGGCACATCGTCCAACGCCGCCATCGACCCTGATGTCGCGCCCTATCTGGACGGCATCTACATTCCTCGCCCCGGGGCGATTCTGACCAGCTTCCTCGACGTCAATACGGTGGAAGTGTCTCGCGGCCCTCAAGGCACCCTGTTCGGCCGGAACGCCACCATCGGCGCGATCAACATCACCACCAAGGAGCCGTCCTTCTCGGGTTACTCCGTGGAAGGGTCGGCCGGGATCGGCAATTACCATTCCTACTCGGGACAGGCGATCGCCAACCTGCCGATCAACGACAAGTTCGCCATTCGCGTGGGAATGGAGCTGAATAACGAAGACGGCGGCCTGGAGAAGAACCTTTACAACGGCCAGCGCTACGGAAAGAACGACGTCAGCGCCGGACGCCTTAGCGCCAAATGGGCTCCGACGCCCTCGATCGAGTGGGTCGGACGGTTCGACCTGGCGTCCATGACGGGAGACGGCCTAAACGTTACGGCGCTGGATGTCTCGAATATCGAACCGTCGGTTCTGGCGGCCTATAAGGCCAGGCTGGCCACCTTCGGGGCCACTGCCGGTTTCTCGGGGCCTGGCTTCACCACCTCCGTGAACAACAAGAATCCGCGGCTGGTCGACAAGCAATTCGGCCTCAGCAGCAACCTGACCTGGAACCTTGGCGGTTCGGGCTACCAGCTTCGGCTGATCGATTCCTACCGCGACTGGCGTGATCACCAGGACGACGGCGAGTTGTCCCAGACGACCCTGGACGCCTATTACCGTCACGCCCAATTCGTCAGCGACAGCCAGAGCCACGAACTGCAGCTGCTGTCGCCAAAGGACAAACTGCTCGGCGGCCGTCTGGACTATGTCACCGGCCTGTATTTCTTCCAGGAAGACTACAGCATCAATACGTCGGTCGATCTTGGCTCCCAGTATTGTCAGGTGTTCTCCGCATCGACCCTAACGGCCCTGGCGAACTGCAACGCCGGGCCGAAAACCAATGCGGACTACAGTTCCTTCACCCAGAGGGAGACGAGCTACGCGGGGTACGCCCAGGCCAATTTCAAGATCCTCCCTCCCGTGATCCTGACGGCGGGCGTGCGGGGCACCAGCGACAAGAAGACCGGCACGTTCAATTCGGTGGCGACCAATCCGGGGGCGGCGTCGCTCGGCGCCACCGAGTCGGAAAGCGACCTTTCGGCCTCGAAGACGCAATTGACCTGGACCGGCAAGGTGACCTGGAACATCACGTCGGCGATCATGTCCTATTTCAGCTATTCGACCGGCTATAAGTCCGGCGGCTTCAACTCGGCGGGCAACGCCATCACGCCGCTCACCACCGCGACGCGGACGTTCAATCCGGAAACCTCCGACAACTACGAGCTGGGCGTCAAGTCGGTGGTGTTCGACCATCGCCTGCTGCTCAACGCCGACATCTACCAGATGGACATCAATCAGTTTCAGGCCCGATCCTTCAACGGCCTGTCTTTCGTGATCAAGAACGCCGGCAATATTCGCGCTCGGGGCGCCGAGGTCGACGGTCAGTTCAACCCCATCGATCATGTCAAATTCGACTTCGGCGCGGCCTATCTGGATTCGATCTACACCTCGAACCCCACCGCCGGCGGCCTGCCGGGCTGCAGCGCCGCTGTGGCCAACTCCTGCGTCGGGTACGAGGTCATCGTGAACGGCAATCCGTCGATTCAGAATCTCACCGGCCGTCACGCGGCGCTCGCGCCCAAGTGGCAGGCCAATCTGGGCGCCGAATACGAAACCTCGCCCTTCGCCGGCGGTTATGTCCTGCGCATTCGCCCCGCCATCACCTACGAAGACTCCTTCTTCGCCACGGCGGACCTCAGCCCCAACGGCTTCGTCAACGCCCACACCCTGCTCGATCTGCGCGCCTCGATCGTCAGTCCCAATCAGCGTTGGACCCTGACGGTCTATGGGACCAACATCACCAACGAACACTACTTCATCCAGAAGAACCTCACGCCGAACGCGGCGGCGCTGAAAGGCACCAATCCGGTTACGGGAGCGGCGTTGATGCGTGGGTTCGTCGGGGCGCCGGCCATGTACGGGGTCAAGGTCAGCGCCAAATTCTAACGCCGATCGCCGTCAAGGCCGCCGCCCCCGCGGCGGCCTTCGTCCTTCGTCCGTTCGCGGTGGCGGCATGAGTATGGGTAGCGTGATGGCCGACGGCTCCAACACCGTAACCGAGGCGCCCTCGCGACCGCGACCCGGGCGCGCTCGGGGGCTGTCTCGGGCGTCGGACCGGCTCCGAAAGATCGCGGCCGAGCCCCTCGCCCATTTCGTGGCGGCCGGCTTTGTCCTGTTCGTCGCCGGGACCCTCTATCAGCGCCAGACCGACCAGCACCGCATCGTCATCACCCCGGCCCATGTGGCGCAACTGGAGAACCAGTACGCCCTTCAGTTCGGCGGCAAGCCCGATCCCCAGACCCTTGACGCCCTGATCAAGCGCGATGTCCACGACGAGATCCTGTTCCGCCAGGGTGAGGCGCTGAAACTGGGCCAGGACGACGAGATCGTCCGTCGACGGATCGTGCAGAAGATGCAGTTCCTGATCCAGGATCTGAACGCCCCTGGCGAGCCGACCGATGCTCAGCTGCGGACCTACTATGACGCCCACGCCGCCCACTACGCGACGCCGCCACGCGCCACCTTCAGCCACGTCTATTTTTCCAGCGAAAAGGGCGGCGACGTCGCGGCCCAGGCGAGGGCGGCCGCCGTGCTGAAAACCCTGTCGAACGCCACCACCCGCGCGCCGAACCTCGGCGATCCCTTCCCGGACCTCTACGACTTCGCGACCTATGAGCCGGAACAGATCTACCGACTGTTCGGCCATACCCCGTTCGCCGAGGCGGTGGAGACCAGCCCGGTCGGGCGATGGGCGGGGCCCTTCAAATCCGGCTACGGATGGCACCTGCTCTACATCGACGCGCGCGAAACCGGCGCCAAGCCACCGCTGTCGCGGGTGCGTGACGCGGTCCGCGCCGATTTCCTGCAGGACGCCCAGGACGCGACCAACCAGGCCGCCTTCGACACATTGGCGCGCGACTATCGTGTGGTTCGCAGGGGTCAGGGCTCGTCCAAATCCGGATCGGCATCTTCCTCCGGTCAAGCGGCCGACGACTGATGCGCTGGCGCCCAATCCTGCTGGCGCCGCTCCTGGCCGCCCTACTGACGCTCCTTTGGGCAGCGCAACCCGCCTCCGCCCATGAGGTGCGGCCGGCGTTTCTGGAGATCGACCAGACGGGTCCCGCAGCCTATTCGGTGACCTGGAAACAGCCCACCATGGGCGATGTCGGCATCCACCTAGTCCCCCACCTGTCCAACGGCTGGCTCGAGCGGCCGCCGTCCGACCAGTATGCGGCGGCCGGATTCCTGATCAAGACCTGGAAAATCGCCGGCGCGGGGCCGGCCCCGCTCGACGGCCAGACCGTGCGAATCGAGGGGCTGGAAGACACCATCACCGACGTCTTCGTGCGGCTGAATCTGAGCAACAGCCAGAAGCTGGACACCGTGATCCGGCCGGAGGCGCCGAGCCTCAAGATCGGCTTCGTCGACGGTTCGGCGATGTCGGCGGCCGGATTCGTCCTGCTCGGGATCCAACACATCCTGACCGGGCCGGACCACCTGCTGTTCGTTCTGGGCCTTCTGCTGTTGGTGCGCGATCGCTGGATGCTGCTGAAGACGGTCAGCGCCTTCACCCTGGCCCATTCGCTGACCCTGGCGGCGGCCTCATTCGGCCTGATCAGCCTGCCGCTGCCGCTGCTGAACGCCCTGATCGCCCTGTCCATCCTGTTCCTGGCCCCGGAGATTCTGCGCGCACAGCAGGGCGGGACCAGCCTGACCATTCGCCAACCCTGGATCGTCGCCTTCGCCTTTGGCCTGCTCCACGGCATGGGGTTCGCCAGCGGATTGACGTCGCTGGGCCTGACGGGGACCGCCCTGCTGACGCCGCTGGTGCTGTTCAATGTGGGCGTGGAAATCGGGCAACTGGCCTTTATCGCCCTGGTGCTGGGGATGCGGCGCTCATTTCGTCTGATGGCGATCGGCTGGCCGAAGCCCGTGGCGCTTGGCCCCACCTACGCCATCGGCATCCTGGGGGCGATGTGGGCCTTCCAATATGGCGTCCTGCTGTTCGGGCCTGGCGCATGAGCAGGACCCGTCTCCACCCGGCCGCCTTGCTGGCCCTGACGATCTCCGCCGCCCTGCCCGCGCCGGCGCTGGCGCACATCGTCAACGGCGAGGCGGTCGGCTTCGTCAGCGGTTTCCTTCATCCCGTCTCGGGCTGGGATCACATCATCGCCATGGTCGCGGTCGGCCTCTGGGGCGCCCAACTGGGTCGTCCCGCCATCTGGGTGCTGCCCGTCACGTTTCCGCTGGTCATGTCCGTCGGCGGTTTCCTCGGCCTGATCGGGTTGAGAGTTCCGGGCGGCGAGATCGCCATCGCGCTTTCGGGCCTCTGCCTGGGCGCGGCGGTCGCCCTGTCCTGGCGCCCGCCGCTGGCGATCGCGGCCGTCCTGGTCGGCCTGTTCGGGCTGTTCCATGGCTACGCCCACGGCGTGGAGCTTCCCCCGGGCCAGAACGCCCTGCTGTACAGCCTGGGGTTCGTGCTCGCGACCGGGATGCTGCACGCCACGGGGGTCGCCATCGGCCTCGTTCATCGCTGGCCCTGGGGCCGATGGGCGCTGCGGGCCGCGGGCGTGGCGATCGGCTGCGGCGGCGCGGTCTTCCTGTGGAGCGCGCTGGCTTGAGGCGGCGGTTCACCGCGACGGCGATGGCGATCGCAGCTTTGCTGGCGCCCGGCCTCGCCCAGGCCCATCTGGTGGTGACCGGCATGGGCCCGATCTACGACGGCGTCACCCACTTCGCCCTGAGCCCGGAGGACAGCCTGCCGGTGGTCGCGCTGGCCTTCTACGCCGGGCTGCGGGGTCCTGGGTCCTCGAGGCTCCTGCTGGCCGTGCTGCCTTCGGCCTGGTTCGTCGGCGGACTGCTGGCCTGCCTGTCGGGCGTCGCCCTACCGCCGACCGCGCTGCCCCTTGCAACCGCCGTGGTGTTCCTGGCCATGGGCGGTCTGCTGGCGTCCGATCTCACGCTTTCGACGCCCTACCATGCCGTCGCCGCCATCGCCGTCGGTCTGGTCCGTGGCGCCGCCGATCTGGGGGGCGCGCCGGCCGAGGCCGGCAGCCTCCTTGACCTCGCCGGCATGTGCGTCGCCGCCTTCGCCCTGTTCGCCCTGGCCGTCTCGGTCACCCTGCCGCTCAAACGCTTCTGGATGATCGTCGCCGCGCGCGTCGCCGGCAGCTGGGTCGCCGCCGCGGGGCTGCTGCTGGCCGGCTGGATCCTCCGCTTCGGCGCCAAGGTGCAATGAACCATGCGGCCGTCTCCCGAAACATCGATCGATCAACCAAGGAATGCGGTCATGAGCCTACGATCCCTGTTGATGGCGGCCGCGTTCGGATTGTCCGCGCAGCCCGCCCTGGCGCAAGAACCGTCGACGCCGCCCGGATCGGTCTACAAGCCCGCCGTCGCGCCCGCCGCCCGCCGCCCGTTTTTCGGTGAGTTGCATCTGCACACGACCCTGTCCTTCGACGCCTGGACCTTCGGCACCAAGATCACGCCAGACCAGGCCTACAGGTTCGCGCGCGGCGAGACGATCATGGCGCCAGCCGTTCAGGTGAGGAAGGAGCAGGGCATCGTGACGACGGACGCCGTCCCGGCCCGACGGGCATGGCCGCTCGATTTCACCGCGGTCACCGATCACGCCGAATATCTGGGCGCTGTCGCCCAGCTCGACGTGCCGGGCAGCCCCTTCTCCAAGAGTCCGCTCGGCATTCAGCTTCACGCGGGCGGCATGGGCGCCTTTTTCACCGCCGCCGCCGCGGTCGTCGAGGGGCAGAACAACGCCGCGACTCCCGATCTGCGCGCCGCCGCCGCCGCCGCCGACGGCTGGAACGTCGAGATGAAGGCCGCCAACGCCAACTACCAGCCCGGCAAGTTCACCACCTTCCTGGCCTATGAGTGGACCTCCTCGCCGAATAACGGCATCCACATGCACCGCAATGTGATCTTCAACGGCGACCATGCGCCGGCGCCGTTCACGGCGGTGGACTCCAACAAGCCGGAAGATCTCTGGAAGTATCTGGAATCCGTCCGGCGCCAGGGCATCGATGTGCTGGCGATCCCGCACAACAGCAACCTGAGCGACGGCCGCGACTTCGATTGGAACATGTCCGACGGCAGGCCCATCGACGCCGGCTACGCCCTGGAACGGGCTCTGAACGAGCCGCTGGTGGAGATCTCCCAGACCAAGGGCACGTCGGAAACGACGCCTGAGCTGTCGCCAAACGACGAGTTCGCCAATTTCGAGCGGTTCGATCACATCTACAAGGGCGAGACCAAGGCGACCCAGCACGGCGGCTATGTGCGCGAGGCGTTCGGGCGCGGCCTGGTGATCCAGTCCCAGGTGGGCGTCAACCCGTTCAAGCTCGGCGTGGTCGGCGCCTCGGACATCCACAACGGCCTGAGCACGAGCGACGAGAAGGCCTACGCCAGCGGTTTCGGCGGCATCGATCCCAAGACCATGCTGCCGACGGGGGAGGCCGCGCGCGCCGCCCTCGACATGACCGGAACGAGCAAAACCGTGCGGCCCAACGGGGCGCGCGAGAACGATCCTCTGCAATACGGTTCGGCCGCGATCACCGGGGTTTGGGCCGAGGAAAACACCCGCAACTCGATCTTCGCGGCTCTTAAGCGCAAGGAGACCTTCGCCACCTCCGGAACCCGCATCCGGGTGCGCCTGTTCGGCGGCTGGGACTTCGGCCCCCGGACGCTGCAGCGCGCCGACTGGGTGGCGGGCGCCTACGCCAAGGGGACGCCCATGGGCGGCGACCTGCCGGCAAAACCCGGCGCCGCGACGGCGCCGGTGTTCCTGGTGCAGGCGATGAAGGACCCGGACGGAGCCAACCTGGACCGTATCCAGGTGATCAAGGTCTGGCTCGACGGCAAGGATTACAAGGAGAGGGCGTTCGACGTCGCCCTGTCCGGCGGCCGCAAGGACGACCCACGCACCGGCCGCGCGCCCGGCGTGGGCAATACGGTGAATCTGACGACCGGGACCTATGCGAACACCATAGGCGCGACGCAGCTCAGCGCCGTGTGGCGTGACCCGTCGTTCGATCCGAACACCACCGCTGTCTACTATGCGCGGGTGCTGGAAATCCCGACGCCGCGCTGGTCGACGCTGCTGGCGCTCAAGACCCACCTGCCGATCCCGGCCCGGGTGAGCGCCACCATCCAGGAGCGCGCCTGGACCTCGCCGATCTGGTTCACCCCGCCAAAATCCTGACCGCACCCATCAACACAACAATCTGGAGGAGCCGTTCCATGACCCTGCGATCCCTGCTGTTGGCCGCCGTCTTCGGTGTCGCCGCCACGCCCGCCGCGCTGATGGCGCAGGAAACCCCCACCCCGCCGGGGGCGACCTACCGATCCTCGATCCCGCCCGAGCAACGCCACGCCTATTTCGGCGAAATGCACCTTCACACCGCCAACTCCTTCGACGCCTGGAGCTTCGGCACGAAGGTTACGCCGGATCAGGCCTACAGGTTCGGACGGGGGGAAACGGTGCTGGTTCCCGCCGAGCAGGTCAGCCGCGAACAACATCGGGCGGCCGTCGGCTATGTGAAGGCCAGACGGGCGTGGGCGCTGGATTTCATGGCGGTCACCGACCATGCCGAGAACATGGGCGTCTTCAACCAGTTCGACGACCCGAAAAACCCTGTCGGCGCCACGCCCATCGGCCAGCAGATCCGCAAGGATCCGCATTCGGCCTTTTACATCGTGGCCAACGCCAAGGCCGGGCGCACGAAGATGCCGGACCTGAACAATGTTCAGGCCATGCGCAGCGTCTGGGACGCCGAGATCAAGGCCGCCAACGCCAACTATCAGCCGGGCCGGTTCACCACCTTCATCGCCTATGAGTGGACCTCGTTGCCGCAGGCGAAGTTCAACATGCACCGCAATGTGTTCTTCAATTCCGACCACGCGCCGATGCCTTTCACCTCGGTGGATTCGCAGAAGCCTGAAGACCTGTGGAGCTATCTTGAGAAGGTCCGCGCGCAGGGTGTCGACGCCATCGCCATTCCGCACAACGGCAACGTCTCCAGCGGCCTGATGTACGACTGGAACGATTCCGACGGACGCCCGATCGACCAGCAATATGCGCAGCGGCGTCTGCTCAACGAGCCCCTGAACGAGATCACCCAGAACAAGGGCACGTCGGAGACCACGCCGGAACTGTCGCCCAGCGACGAGTTCGCCAATTTCGAACTCTTCGACCACCTGATCACCTGGCCAGATATCAAGAGCAAGCCGGATGGAAGCTATATCCGGCAGGCCTACGGGCGCGGTCTGGTGATCGATTCCAAGGTCGGCGCCAACCCCTATAAGTTCGGCGTGATCGGGGCCAGCGACCTGCACAATGGTTTGAGCACCTCCGCCGAAAACGCCTTCGCCGGCGGCCCCTTCGGCATCGACCCCAAGACCATGCTGCCGCGCGGCCATGAGGCCAAGGCGCAGGTGGGCGTCATCAAAATCCCGGCCCTGCTCGACATGGACGCGGTGAACAACAACGCGCCCCCTTCCAACGAAAATACCCTGATGTTCTCGTCCGCGGGCCTGACGGGCGTCTGGGCCGAGGAAAACACCCGCAACGCCATCTTCGCCGCGCTGAAGCGCAAGGAGACCTTCGCCACCTCCGGCACGCGGATCCGCGTGCGCATGTTCGGCGGCTGGACCTACGGCGCCAGGATGACCGACGACCATAACTGGGTGGCGAAGGCCTATGCCGAAGGCGTGCCCATGGGCGGCGACCTGTCCGCCAGGCCGGCGGCCGCGGGCGCGCCGCGCTTCATCCTGCAGGCCCAGAAGGATCCCGACGGCGCCAATCTGGACCGTATCCAGGTCATCAAGATCTGGCTCGACGGCGGCGCCTACAAGGAAAAGCTGTTCGACGTGGCGCTGTCGGGCGGCCGCAAGGCCGACGCCAGGGGCCATGCGCCCAAGGTCGGCAACACTGTCGACCTCAAGACGGGCGCCTATAAGAACACCATCGGCGCGGCCACCTTCACCACCAGCTGGAAGGACCCGGAGTTCGACCCGGCCAGGCCGGCGGTCTACTATGCCCGGGCGCTGGAGATCCCGACGCCGCGGTGGAGCACCCTCCTGGCGATCAAGAACCACCTGCCGATCCCGAAAACCGTGGCGGCCACCATTCAGGAACGGGCCTGGACCTCGCCGATCTGGTTCACCCCGGCAAAGTCATAAAGGCGAGCCCTGATCATGCGCAGTTTTGAGTCCGACCCTTCGGTCACCCTGGAAGACCCGCTGGGACGGCGGGTTCACCGGCGCGTGCCGGAACATTCCCAACGGCTGAAGCGCTGCCTCTATGCGGTTCGCCCCGGGGTCTGGACCCTGGTCGGCAACGGCCTGTCCAACCAGACCTTCATCGAGGGACCGGGCGGGGTGATCGCCATCGACACCGGCGAGAGCATCGAGGAAATGACCTCGGCCCTGGCCGAACTGCGGCGCCACACCCAGACCCCGGTGGTCGCGGTGCTCTACACCCACTTCCACTATATCAGCGGAACCCGGGCGATCCTGAACGAGGCGGGTCGGGACCTGCCGATCTACGGCCACGAAGGCATACCGGGCAATCTCGCGCGGGTCTCGACCGAGATCGGCCCGGCCTACATGAGTGGGCTGGTGCATCAGTTCGGCCTGCGCATGCCGGGCGAGGGGCCCGACGGAATGGTCAACGAAGGCCTGGGTCTGTACTTTCGCGACCCGTCGCACGCCCCGTTCACGCCGGGCTACGTCAAGCCCACGGTCGATCTTCGCGGCGGGGAAAGGCTTGAGGTCGCCGGCCTGACCGTGGAGGTGACCCACGCCCCCTCCGACGCCGACGACTCGGTGACCTACTGGTTTCCCGAAATCGGCGTCTGCGTCCAGAACATCGTCTGGCCGACCCTGTTCAACATCTTCCCCATCCGCGGCGAGGCCTACCGCGACCCTCAGGTCCTGCTGCCGGGAATCGATCACGTGATCGGGCTCGCGCCGGACCATCTGCTGGGAACCCATGGCCCGCCGCTGTCCGGCCGCGATGAGATCCGGTCCCGGACGACGCGCTACCGCGACTCCATCCAGTTCCTCTGGGATCAGACCGTTCGCGGCATGAACAGAGGCCTGACGGTCGACCAGATGGCGCATTCAGTGGTCCTGCCGGCGGCCTATGACGACGACTATCTGACAAGCGAGTTCTATGGCGTGGCCGAGCATCACGTTCGCCAGATCGCCGCGGGCGTGCGCGGCTGGTTCGACGGCGACACCGCCCGCCTGTTCCCTCTGGAACCGGTCGAGCGCGCCGGACGCCTGGTCGAGGGGCTGGGCGGCGAGGCGGCGGTGCGGGCGATCGTGGAGGACGCCAGGGCGAACAACGATCTGCGCTGGGCGCTTGAGCTGGCCTCCTGGCTGGTGGAACGCGATGGCGCGGCGGACGCCGACCGCGCCCTGCTCGCGGGCGTGCTGCGCGACATCGCCTACCGCACCACCGCGGCCAATATCCGCAACTGGTGCATCACGCGGGCCCGCGACCTGGACGGCTCCACCGAGCTTTCCAAGCTGCGGGAGCATCGGTTTCGCGCGGGTCAGCTGGCGGTCCTGACGCCGCGCGCCTGTCTCCACCTGCTGCGGGTGCTGCTCGACCCCGACCGGTCCGCGGGCCTGGATTTCCATGTCGCCTTCCGCTTCGCCGACGGAGACGTCGCCGGGCTTCACCTGCGCAATGGCGTATCGGTGGCGACCGACGGATCGGGCGCCGACGCCACCCTGGCCATGTCCTATGCGGATCTGGTGTCGGTGCTGGCCGGCCCGGCCACGCTTGGCGAATGTCTGGCGTCCGGCGCGGCGCGGATCGACGGCGATTCCACGGCGGTCCGCGCGGCGCTGGCGAGCTTCGACATTCCCGGGTTCAGGGCCTGAGCCCGGGGGCCAAGGCGCAGTGGTTTGAACGACCCCCTCCAGGGCTGGGCGCCGTGAAACGGCCGGCGACTTCGCCCGAGTGAGGGTGATCCCTGAACAATTGGAGCGGCCGGCGGGAATCGAACCCGCGACATTCAGCTTGGGAAGCTGACGTTCTACCTCTGAACTACGGCCGCGCGCCTCGGGGTCTAGCGCGGTTTCGCCCCGGGCGCCAAGGGGCGTCCGCCCCCTAATCCCAGGCCCGGAAATGCTTCGACAGCTTCAGCCCCTGACGCTGATAATGTGAGCCGTCGTGGCCATAGGGCCGGGCGGCGGGCTCGGTCAGGGGTTCGAACACCAGCTTGGCCACGGTCTGGCCGTCCTCGAGCAGGAACGGCGTCTCGCGGCTGCGCACCTCCAGCACCCCCCGCGACCCGGCGCCGCCAGCCGCCTCCACGCCGAACCCCGGGTCGAAGAAACCGGCGTAGTGAACGCGGAACTCTCCCACGGCCGGATCGATCGGCGTCATCTCGGCGGCCTCCGAGATCGGGATCTCCAGCTCGGTCTTTGAGGCCAGGATGTAGAACTCGCCCGGATCGAGCAGCAGCTCGCCCCGGCGCGGCTCGAGGCGGTCCCAGAAGTCGCGCGGGTCGAGGCCGCCCTCCACGTCCATGTCGATCACCCCGGCATGGCGCCGGGCGCGGAAACCGACCACCGCGTCGGCCAGCTGCACCCCCACCCGGGTCGAGGCCAGCAGGCGCGGCACGCCCCGGCGCAGGCGAAGCTGGTTCAGGCGCGTGCCGGTGCGCACCAGCACCGAGAAGGTCTGGGGCGCGATCTCCAGATACAGGCGCCCCGCATAGCCCGCGGCGATGTTGTCGAAGGCTGGCTGGCCGTCGGTGAGCAGCCTCACGAACAGGTCGACCCGGCCGGTGGAGCTCTTGGGATTGGCCCGGCCTTCGATATCCGGCGGCAGGGCCAGGACCTCCTGCACCTCGGCGATGTAGACACAACCGCGCTCCAGCACCGCGCCGGGACCGAGGTCGAGCTGGTGCATGGCCACGTCCGGCAGACGGTCCATCACGGCGCGGCCGGGCCGTGGAAGGAACGAGGCGCGCACCCGCCAGGCCCGGGCGCCCAGGCGCAGGTCGATACTGGCCGGCTGCACCTGATCAGCGCCGATCCCGCCGCGCGCCGTCACGGCGCCGGCGGCGATCAGGGCGTCGAGGGCCTGGCAGGGGAGAATGCCGCGGGAGGCGTCGGCCGGGGCGGCGTCGAGGGCGTCGGATGATGGGCTCATAGGCCGCCGACAGTCGGGGAAGACGGGATGGGTTGCAAGCGCGGAAGCGTCACGCTGGCGACAGGGCGCACTTGACCACGGTCAAGGTCGGGGCTCTAAACCCCGCCTCTTTTTGGAGCATCGTCATGGCCGAAAATCCGAACGACTGGGAGCCCGCCACCCGACTGATCCGCGGCGGCCTGGCCCGGTCCGGCCACGGCGAAATGGCCGAGCCGATCTACCTGACCCAGGGCTTCGCCTATGACAGCGCCGAGAGCGCCGACGCCCGCTTCAGCGGGTCCGAACCCGGCTTCATCTACGCCCGCTATGGCAACCCGACGGTGCAGATGTTCGAGGACCGCCTGGCCCTGCTCGAGGGCGCGCAGGCCTGCAAGGCCACTGCCTCGGGCATGGCGGCGGTGCATCTGGCCATTTCCGGCCTGGTCCGGGCCGGCGACCACATCGTCTCCAGCAAGGCCCTGTTCGGCTCCTGCCGCTGGATCCTCAACACCTGGGCGCCCCGCTTCGGCGTCGAGACGACCCTGGTGAACGGCCCCGATGCGGAGGCGTGGCGCGCCGCCGTGCGGCCCAACACCAAGCTGTTTTTCCTGGAGACCCCGGCCAACCCCTTGCTTGAGGTCTGCGACATCGCCGCCATCTGCGCCATCGCCGGCGAGATCGGCGCCAAGGTGGTGGTCGACAATGTCTTCGCCACCCCGCTGTTCCAGGCCCCACTGAAGCTGGGCGCCGACCTTGTGGTCTATTCGGCCACCAAGCACATCGACGGCCAGGGCCGGGTGCTCGGCGGCGCCCTGCTGGGCGACCAAGCGCTGATCGACGAGTCGTTCAAGGACATGATGCGCCACACCGGCCCGGCCCTGTCGCCGTTCAACGCCTGGGTGCTGTTCAAGGGCCTGGAGACCCTCGACCTGCGCGTCCATCGCCAGACGCAGACCGCTGGCGTCCTCGCCGACCTGATCGCCGACCATGCCAAGGTGCTCGCCTGCCGCTATCCGGGCCGCGCCGACCACCCGCAGAAGGCGATCATCGACCGGCAGATGACCGGCGCCGGCACCGTCGTCGCCTTTGACCTCGGCTCCCGCGAGGCGGCGTTCCGTTTTCTCGACGCCCTGGAGCTGATCGACATCTCCAACAACCTCGGCGACGCCAAGTCGATGGCCACCCATCCCACCACCACCACCCACAGGTCGATGACCGAGGAACAGCGGCTGGAGATCGGCCTGACCGCCGGCTGGGTGCGGCTGTCGGTGGGACTGGAGGGGGCGACGGACCTGGCGCGAGACCTGAGCCGCGCCCTGGACGCCGCCTGATGCCGGCAGCGGCCCGCGAACCGCCGTCGGACGCCTACAGCCGCACCACACGCGATATCCGGGTGGTGGTCAGGCCGCGCTTCGTCCCCGAGCAGTCGGATCCCGACCGGGGGCGGTTCGTCTGGGCCTATCATGTGCGAATCGAGAATCTCGGCGGGGAAACGGTGCAGCTCCTCGCCCGGCATTGGCTGATCACCGACGGCTTGGGCCGGGTGGAGGAGGTGCGCGGGCCGGGCGTGGTCGGCGAAAAGCCCGTGCTGAAGGGCGGTGAAAGCTACGAATACGCCTCCGCCTGTCCGCTGGCGACCGAGTCCGGGGCGATGGAAGGCAGCTATTCGATGATCGCCGGCGACGGAACGACCTTCGAAGCCGCCATTCCGGCCTTTTCGTTGCATCGGCCGGAGGCCGCGCGCCGGCCGAATTAGCGTGGCCGAAATACCACTTCAATAAACAGGTTAACGACGGCGGCGATTAGGCGTTCGGCGCCCCTGACGTTGTTACGGTAGTGTCACATAGCGCGCCTAGAGGGCGCGCAGCCCGCCGTCCAAGGACGCGCGGACATCAGACAACAATCATGGGGACTACCAATGCGAACGACTCAGAGCATGAGGGCGCGCGCCCTCAGGGCCGGGCTGATGCTGCCGGTGCTGGCGGGCAGCCTGCTGGCCTATTCGGCCGCCATGGCCCAGTCGACCGGTTCCCAGACCGTCGAAGAGGTGGTCGTCGTCGGCAAGAAGCAGATCACCCTGGGCGGCGCCCTGACCGCGGTCGAGACGCCCAAGGCCAAGTCGATCATCACCCAGGAATATATCGCGACCCAGCCCACAGGCCAGAACGTCATTCAGGACCTGAACCTGGTCCCCGGCGTCAGCTACACCAACGACGATCCCTTCGGCATGTCGGGCGGCGGCGGTCACCTGCGCATCCGCGGCATCGACGGCTCGCGGATCTCCCTGCTGGTCGACGGCGTGCCGCTGAACGACACCGGCAACTACGCCATCTACCCCGGCGAGCTGCTCGACCCGGAAATCATCTCCCAGACCAACGTCAACATCGGCTCGACCGACGTCGACAGCCCCACCGCCTCGGCGGTCGGCGGCCTGATCAACATCAACTCCCTGACGCCCACCGACACCTTCGGCGGCTTCATCGACGGCTCCTACGGCAGCTACACCTACCGCCGCATCGCCGGGCTGGTGAACACCGGCACGTTCGGCCCCTGGGGCACCAAGGCCTGGGTCGAAGGCTCTGACCAGCAATATGACAAGTACAAGGGCTTTGGCCAGTTCACCAAGTGGCAGCTGAACGGCAAGATCTATCAACCCCTGTGGCATGAAGGGGATTTCATCGCCGTCGCCGGCTTCTATGACATCCAGCGCCAGCCCAACATCTACGGCCTGAACCAGCCGACCCTTTCCAAGACCACCGGCGCCGTGGTGCCCGGCGACGCCTGGAACCTCGACTACCTGGGAACCTACTATTCGGCCGGCGCCACCCCCGGCGTGGCCGGCAGCGACAGCAGCCCGGTGATCGCCGGCGCCGTCGGCGGCGTCACCGTGCCCGGCTCGGCCATCGGCAACCTCGGCGGCTACTACTTCGGCAACCAGGTCAACCCGACCGACACCTGGAACATTCGCGCCGAATCCAAGTTCACCATCCTGCCGAACCTGCACCTGACCATCGACCCGGCGTTCCAGTCGGTGCTCGCCGACGGCGGCACCCAGGCCAGCACCATCTCGGAAAGCGATCCGCGCCTGATCGGCAACGCCACCACCTTCGCCACCTGCAAGACCGGCACGGTCACCAAGGGTGTCGACCTCAACGGCGACGGCGACTGCATGGACACCGTGCGGGTGTTCCAGCCCAGCCTGACCCACACCGAGCGGATCACCGTCAACGCCTCGGCGATCTGGGACATTACCGCCGACCACCTGATCCGCGTCGCCTACGCCTATGACCACGGCCACCACCGTCAGATCGGCGAATTCGGCTTCCTCAACGCCGACGGCACGCCGCAGAGCGTGTTTGGCGGCTTCAGCGGCAACCCGGTTCTGGCCGCCGACGGCTCGGCTCTTCGTCGCCGCGACCGCCTTTCGATCGCCGTGCTCAACCAGTTCTCCGGCGAATATGTCGGCCACTTCTTCGACCAGAAGCTGCGCGTCGACCTGGGCGTCCGCAACCCCCACTTCGATCGCGACCTGAACCAGTTCTGCTACACCTCCGGCGTCAACGGCAGCGGCGTCTATTGCGACTCGGCCGTGCCGCCGAACTCGGGCAGCACCGCCCAGTACAACCCCACCGCCGCCACCAGCCCCGGCGTCGCCCCGTTCAAGGCGCAGGTGCACTACAGCAAGGTGCTGCCGAACGTCGGCCTCAGCTGGCGCTTCGATGCGGCGAACATGGTCTACTTCAGCTACTCGCAGCAGTTCTCCGCACCCCGGACCGACGACCTCTACACCGTCAAGTCCGTCGCCGGCAGCGTCAGCCTCGACACGGTCACCCCGGAAACCTCCACCACCTACGAAGGCGGCTATCGCTACCAGACCGGCCACATCCTCGGTTCGGTGGCGGTGTGGGATTCGGAGTTCCACAACCGCATCGTCTCGACCTACGACCCCGTCACCGGCATCAGCGACGACCGCAACGTCGGCAATGTCCAGCTCTATGGGGTCGACGCCCAGTTCGGCGCCCGTCCGATCGAGCACATGACGGCTCTGGCCACCTTCAGCTATGTCCACAGCAAGCTGGAACAGGACCTGATCTACAGCGCCGCCGGCGTCACCGATCCGACCCAACGCGAACCCCTGGCGGGTAAGCAGCTGGTGGAAACCCCGCAGATCACCTTCGGCGGGCGCATCACCTACAATCTGGGCGACCTCGCCCTGGGCTTCCAGGGCAAATATACCGGCAGCCGGTTCACCACCGACGTCAACGACCAGAAGGTTCCTGGCTACACGGTGTTCGACCTGGACGTCCGCTACAAGCTCGACAGCTTCACCAAGTCGACCTTCGTCAAGGGCAGCTATATCCAGCTCAACGTGACCAACCTGTTCAACAAGAAGTACTTCGGCAGCCTCGGCACGACGGCGACCTACGACCAGCGCCTGCCCTACGCCGCCGGCACGCCCTACGCCTACCAGGGCGGCCCGCGCACCATCGCGGTCAGCCTGAAGGCCGCTTTCTAAGACGGACGCTTCCCGCGACGCCCCCTCTCCGATCCGGAGAGGGGGCTGATCGGCCTAGAGCCTGACTGAGCCTTCGGATCGAACCGATCCAAAGGCTCAGTCAGGCTCTATGTTTTTGAATTCAGAGCGGGCGTACCCCCGCCCCCGCCAAGCCCGTCCGCTTTCCCTGGGATTTCCGAGGGTCGGCGGACGGGTGAGCGGGACAGGGGCGCTGTGAAAGCCCCTCGCCGATTACCGCCCAGCGATGATCGCGTGCCTGTCGCCGTCGGCGTCGGTCCAGCTGTCGCCCACGGCGTGGACGCCGAAGACCTTGCAATGGGCCTTGCCGTCGGCCCAGCCCGCCGGCGCGGTGATGGTGACGCAGAGGGTCTCGCCCTCGGTGGTGAATGTGCCGTTGAACGGCTGGGCGGTCTTGCCGATCGTCATCACGCCGGTGAAGGTCTTGTCGGCGTTGAAGCGGTAGGCGCCGACAGGGCCGTCCTTATAGGTCGTCTGGACGGTGGCGGCGTAGGTGGCCTGCATCAGATCGGCGGCCTGGGCCGCGCCGGCGCTCGCCAGAACGGCGACAGCGGCGATGGCCTGGAATGTCAGCTTGAAGGACATGGAGTGTCTCCTGATGGGGATGGTCTGACGGATAAAGACGCCGGCGCCGGCCCGCCCGAAGGCGGACCGGCGCCCTTAAGCGCCTGGATTTAGGGGATCGCCGTGTGTTGCTCGCACGGCGGGTTGGCGTAGGCCTGCATCGTGCCGATCACCCCGGTCTCGTCCACCATCGATTCGGTGAAGTTGGCCAGGTCGATCGCCTCCTGACGAAGCAGGATTTCCAGATCCACCAGCGCCCAGGAGCGGGCGATGGTGTTGTAGGCGGCTGAACCCTTGCCCCATTTGCCGGCGACCTGAGCCTCGATGTCGGGCGAGGTGATGCCCGCGAGGTTGTTCTGGGCAGCGTTCATGGCGTTCTGGATGTTGTTCTGCATGATCCCGGCGGCGCCGAGACCATCGCCGCCCGTCTTCAGGGCTTCATTGGCGGCCTTGACCGAATCCCTGGCCGCGAGAATGGCCACGCCGCCGGCGCCGTCGGTGGCGATGTTCAGCACAACGGTCAGAGGGCCGATCACCATGTTGGTGACGGACACTCCGCAGGACTGGCTGTCCTTGGCGCAGGCGGCCGGTCCGCAGTCGACCGTTCCGGAGGCGCAGGTCTCATTGCAGATGTTGCCGGTCGGGCAGGCGTAGTTCGACTTGGGGGCCGGGAAGCACAGCAGGCCGTTCTTCACGTCAGATCCCGAGCAGTGGGGCACGCCGTTGGGTGTGGGGGTGTAGACGTGCTTGACCGGGTCGAGCGGCGTGCCCGTCCAGTCGCCCGAGGACGGCATGGCGGTGTAGCCGCAGACCCCGGCGACGTAGGTGTAACCGCTGCGGCAGCCGTCCTGGTGAGGCACGGGCACGCAGACCTGGACACCGCCGGTGCAGCTCTGACCGCCGCCGGTGCATTGACCGCCGACGCAGCCGCCGCCGAGCCATGATGGCGCACAGACCCGGGGGGCGCAGACCTGGGGAATGGGCACGCAGACCGATGGCGTGGTCGTGCAGCTTTGGGTCGTCGTGATGGCCGGGACGTAGGTGGGGTTGTTGTAGTGGCACAGCAGGCCCGTGTCGGTGTAGCCGGACGGGCAGTTCTCGGTGCAGGTGGCGGTGCCGTTGGCGCTGTAGCCGGCGCGACAGTTGGGATAGCAGACGCCGCCCACCTGCATGTTGCCGGCGCCGCAGTCGGTTGGCGCCTTGCCCACGCCATTGCCATAGCTGTGCTTCCAGCAGATGGCGGTGTTCTCGATATCCATCTCATAGGCGATCCATTGCATGGTCGCCTTGAGTTCCGCCGCGCCGATGGCCGAACCCGCGACGATCGGCGAGGTTCCGGACGCCTTCGGGGCCGTCGCGGTCGCCGCCGCATAGGCGACGCCGATCGGCACGCTGGTGTTGCTCGGGTGAACCACGACCTTCTTGAAGTAGTCGATCATGGTGCGGCCGCCCGGGCCGTTGAGATAGACCGACCAGGCGTCGCGGCCAGCCTCGCCGTACACATTGCCGAGCGAATCCTGCCACTGGCCGGCGGAAACGAGTCGGTAGGCGCCGCCGACGACATCCGCGCCCGTGGCGTTGGGTCCGTTGACGACCGCGTCGGCCTCGGTGACGGGAAAGGACTGCGCCGGAGTCGCCGGCGTCACGGCGACGAAGTTCGGCCTGACGCCGCCAAGGCCTCCCGAGCCGGTCGGCGCGGTGACCTTCGCGGCCATCGCGGGGGTCTTGAACACCTTCTGGAAGATGTCGATCTGATAGTTGAGGTTGGCGGAGTCGTGCAGATAGACGCTCCAGGCGTCCCGGTTGTTCTCCGTCAGGGTGATGGTTCCCGAAGCAGAGGCCGAGGTCCAGGTCCTGGGCTGACCATAGGGCGTCGCCTGCTCGGTCAGCGTGTAGCCGCCGGCCACGACATGGGTGACGTTGGGTCCGTTCACGCCCGAGGCGACCTGGGCCTGGCCCGCCAAAGGCAGGCCGATAAGACCAGCCATGATGGCCAGCCCCCTCAATATCCGTTTCATCCGTTCGTCCCTCCGTTAAAGCTCAAAGCGAGGCGTGGGCGGTCTTCACGGCGCGCTGCGCCATGACCAGCCCGACCTCAGCGGCCGGCGACGATCGCATGGGCGTCGCCATCGGCGTCGATCCAGCTGTCGCCCACGGCGTGCACCCCGAACGCCGTGCAGTGAGGCTTGCCGGCCCAACCCGCCGGCGCGGTCATGGTGACGCACAGGGTCTCGCCGTTGGTGGTGAAGGTTCCAGCGAACGGCACCGCGGTCGGGCCGACCGTCATCACACCGGTGAAGGTCCGGTCGGCGTTGAAGCGAAATATACCGGTCGGCCCATTCTTCAACGTGGTCTGTACGGTGGCGCCGTACGTCGCCTGCATCGCATCGGCGGCCTGGGCCATCCGGGCGTTTGCGAGGGTGGCGAAGGCGGTGATGGCGACGATGGCGGGAAACTTCAGTTTGCAGGGCATCGGGTGTCTCCTGACGGAAAAGGGCTGTGATCCGGTCGCCGGCGGCGCGCCCCCCAAGGCGGAGACGGCGCGCTCGGTCGCCCGGTCTAGGGGATCGCGGTGCGCTGTTCGCAATGCGGGTTGGCGTGGGACGCGATCGTGGAAATCACCCCGGACTCGTCCGTCAGGGACTCGGTGAAACCGGCCGGATCGACTCCGCCCCGAAGAAGCAGGACCTCGATATCCACCAGGGCCCAGGAACGGCCGATGGTGTCGTACGCGGCCGACCACTTGCCCCACTTGCCGGCAATCTGCGCCTCGATATCGGGTGAGGTGACGGCCGCGAGAGTGTTGCGGGTCGTGTTCATCGCGATCTGCAGGCTGCTTTGAATGCCGGCCGTGGCGCCGACGCCGTCGCGGCCCGTTTGCAAAATATCGTTGGCGCCTTTGATCGAATCCCTGGCCGCGAAAATGGCCGCGCCGCCGGCGCTGTCGGCGGCGATATTCACCACCACGGTCAACGGGCCGACCAGCGTATTGCCGACGGAGAGCCCGCAGGATTGGCGGCTGGCGGCGCAGGTCCCGGCGCCGCAGTCCAAGGTTCCGGAGGCGCAGGTCTGGGCGCAGAAGCCGTCGCTCCGGCAGGTGTAGTTCGACTTGGCCGCCGGGAAGCAGCCGTTGCCGGTCAGCACGTCCGATCCCGAGCAATGGGGTGCGCCGACGGGAGGGAGGCCGTAGGTATGCTTGATCGGGTCGCTCGGCGCTCCGGTCCAGTCGCCCGAGGGCGGCATCGACGCCCACACGCAAAATGGGCCTTGCTGGCGGTAGCCGGTTCGGCAGGCCACGTCGTTAGCAACGGGGTCGCAATGTTGCACTGCGGCCGTGCACTCTTGGTGGCCGCCGCTGCAAATGCTGCCGGTGCAACCAAAAATGGGCACGCAGACGTTCGGGGAGCATGTCTGATTGACTGTGGTGCAACTCGCCGGTCGCACCGTGTAACAGGATTGAGTGATAGTGTGATCTACATCATATATCGGGTTGTTGAAATGACAGAATGAATCTTTATCACTGTAGCCGGGTGGGCAGATTTCCACACAACTATATGAACCGCCGTTTCTGCCGTATCCCGCCTTGCAGTCGGGGAAGCAGGCGCCATGAATCGCAGCGCTACCGGCGCCGCAATCGACCGGGAGCTTGGGCGGGCCGTTATTGTAGCTCAACTTGTTGCAGATGGAGAGATTGTCGATCTGCAACTCATAGGCGATCCACTGCAGGGTCGCCTTCAGTTCGGCCGCGCCGATGGCCGAACCGGCGACGACCGGCGAGAGGTTTGACGGGGGCGTCGGCGTCGCGGTCGCCGCGGTATAGGCCGCGCCGACCGGAGCCATGGCGTTGTTCGGGCGAACCAGGATCCGCCTGGAAAAATCGATCGTGGTTCGGCCGGCGGGGCCGTTCAAATAGACAGATGAGGCGTCGCGAGCCGCCTCGCTGTAGAGATTGCCCACGGAATCCCGCCACTCGCCGGCGGCGGTCATCCGGTAGGCGCCGCCCACCACATCGGCGCCCGTCGCGTTGAATCCATTGACGACGGCGTCGGCCTCTATGACGGGGACGGACTGCGGCGGAGTCGCCGGCATCGGCAAGCCGGACACCGACGTGGAGCTCAGTCGGGATGTCTTGAGCAGCTTCAGGGGGAATTCGAAGAAATAGGCGAGATTGGTCTGATCGTGCAGAAACAGGCCGCTGGCGTCTCGGTAGTTCTCTATCAGGGTTAGCGGTCCCGGCGCCGATGTCGAGGTCAAGGTCCAGGTTCTCGGCCGGCCATAGGGCGTCGGCTGTTCGGCCAGGGTGTAGCCGCCCGCCACGATATGGCTGACATTGGGCCAGCTGACCCCCGCGGCGACCTGGGCCTGGCCGCCCGACGGCAGGCCGATCAGGCAGGCGACAAGGGTCAACCCCTGCAATATCCGCTTCATTGTCGGGTCCCTCCGTTGAAGCTCAAAGCGAGGCGTGGGCGGTCTTCAGGGCGCGCTGGGCCATGACCAGCCGGGCCAGGGGTTCATCGTCGATGGCGCCGGGCGCAAGGATCTCGCCGATGATCACGGCCGGCGTGCCTTCGATGCCCAGGGCCGTCGACAGGGCGCGGACCTCGTCGAGGGCGGCGTCGACCTGGGGCGGGGTGACCGAGGCGACGTGGTATTCCTTGCGCAGGGCCGCCAGGGTCGGCGGATCGAGCACTGTGGCCGCCATCAGCGCCTTCTGCAGGCGAGGCGTGCGGTCGTTCTGGCCGTTGACCAGCATCATCCGCGCCGCTTCGGTCGAGCCCGGCCCGAGGATCGGCAGCTGCTTGATCAGGATGCGGACGCCGCGGTCCTTCTGGATCAGGGCCTCCAGCGTCGGTTCGATCTTGTGGCAGTAGGGGCAGTGGTAATCGAGGAACACCACCACCGTGACGTCGCCGTTGGGATTGCCCAGCACGGTCGAGCCCTTGGTGTCGTAAATCGCCCCGGTCATCCGCTTGAGCATCGCCTTACCAGCCGCGGCCTTGGCCTCCTCGTCCCGGCGCGTCATCTCGGCCAGGGCGTTGCGCACCAGCTCGGGGCGGCGCGTCAGCAGATCGATCAGGGCCTTTTCGACATCGAACGACGGGGCGGCGACGGCCTCGCCAGCGGAGGCGATGGCTGGCGCCAGGGCCAGGGCGGCGGCGAACAGGGCGGCGAGGCCCCGTCGCGCTCGGACCGGAAAACTCGGGAGCATGTCGGAATTCCTTTGAGGGGACGTCGGTGCGGGTTGCGGGGGGCTCAATGGGCCAGGGCTTCCAGGGTCTGGCGCGCCAGGGCGTCCAGGCCGATGGCCGTGGCCCAGTTGGCTCCGTCGAGGTCCCGCGCCTTGAAGCCGCGATACAGCTCCCGGGAGTCGAGCGCGGCGAGCCCGGAATTGAGACCTGGCGCGGTGGCGGCCAGCTCCTTTTCGTAGGCCTCGACCCGCCAATAGAAAGAGTACTTCCTGGCCTTGCCGCCCGAACGCCGGTCGGCGGCGGCATGGACGCGGTCGGCGGCCTCATCCTCGGCCATGACGACATCCGGGCGCCGGATCGTGATCATCGCCGCGACGGTCTGATAATTGTCCTGCGGCCCGAAGTTCGAGAACATGTATTGAACGCCAGGGATGTCCTTCAAGACGGGCACGCCGGAATAGTCCCTGACCTTCTTGCGCTGGGTCAGGCCGCTGAGGATCACCGTCTGGCCCACCGTCGCCACCAGGCTGGCGTTGACCATGTTCTTGGTGGTCCACAGGTCGACGCCACTCGATCCGGCTGGGGGGACGCCGACATCGGAGGTCATCGCCTTCACCGACAGCAACACGTGGTCGTCATCGATGAAAGTGGGGGTGATCGACAGGCTGGTGCCGACCTGTTTGTCGACCAGGGTCGAGACCGAGCCGGCCCCGCCGCCCACCGCGATCGACACGGTCGAGCCGGAGAAGAAGGTCGACGGCATCCGGTCGATCGCCAGCAGCACCGGCCGGGCGATCACCTCGTTGCGGGTCTGGGCCGAGTTGGCGATGTTGAGGGCGTAGGTTAGCGTGCTCTGCGACTGCAGCGAGCCGAGACCGAACTGGGCATTCTGGTTTTCCATGTAGTGGTTGCCAGCCGTCTTCACCAAGGTCGCGGCATAGCCGAAGTATCCAGTGAGCCCCTGAAGCAGATTGATGCCATAGGAGCGGCTGATATCGTCCTCGGTGTTCAGCAGCACCGCCTCGATCACCACCATTCGTGGCGCCGAGGCCCCGACACAGGTGGACGGCAGGGCGGGCAAGGGCGAGACCGCTTCCTCGCCGCCCTGGCCGTTCTGGATCGCGATCTGCGGAAGGCTGGGCGGAAGGCTCGGCTGCGGCGGGCCGCCGCCAACCGGCCGGCAGGACCACCAGGGCGCCCTGGCGTCGCCGTCCTGGGCCACGACGACGGGAGTCGGCGGCGGCGGCGGCGGCATGAAGACCGGCAAGGGGCTGGCGCTCTGGGCCAGAATGAACCGGCCGCCGTCGGAACCGACGGACCCGGCCGCGCCAGAGCCCGCCACGCCGTTGTGGCTGTCGATCAATTGATGCAGGCGCGACAGGCTGTCCTTGAAGCCGCCGACATCGGCGCCCGCCACGTCCGGGCGCGCCATGAAGGCCTCGCCATAGGCGGACGCCCGCTCGGACTCCCCGCCGGCCGTGTAAAGCACGGCCCGCATCCGGTTCAGGTTCGCCGCTTGGGCGCCGTGCGATTCCATTTCCCGCACGCACCAAAGCGCCAGGCGAATGTCGCCGAGCAGGTAGCTGGCGTCGGCCAGGCCCTCAAGCGCCGCGAGATCGGCCGGCCGCGCCTCGACGGCGGCGGCGAAGGCGTCCCGCGCCTTCTCGTTCTCGTGACTGTCAATATAGAGCCGTCCGAGCTGGACGAGCGGCAGGGGATCGGTCGGCGCGTATCGCGCCGCGAGCCGGTAGCCGATGGCGGCCAGGTCGCGCGTCTCCGGCGCCCCGGCGGACCGAAACTGCATGTGGTAGGCGAGCCCGGCCAACAGATGGTAGCCGGCGTTCTCGCTGTCGAACTTGATGGCGGCGTCGAACAGCCGCAGCGCCGTCGCGGCGTCGCCGCGCTTGAGATAGGTCAGACCCTCATCGGCCAGGCGGCGAGGTTCGATCCTGGAGGCGCCGGATGGGCCGGGCGGGTTTCCGCCTGTCGCCGTGGCGACGCCGTCGGGCTTCAGTCCACCGCCGGCGCAAGCCGACTGCGTGATGGCG
>CAIQDO010000407.1 GCA_903870555.1 uncultured Caulobacteraceae bacterium | reverse complement strand
CTGGCGAATTCCCGGAAACGAGGGTCTCGATCACGCCGGCGCCGCGGCGCGGCGACGGGAGGTGTTCGATCCCTACCACGCCCGGATCGCCACTGAGATCGACGCCCGGCTGGCCAGGGGTCGGTCGACGATTCTGGTGCTGGTCCACAGCTTCACGCCCGCGATGGGCGGCGTGGCGCGCCCCTGGCATGTGGGCGTACTGCACCTGGGTGGGTCGCCCGCGTCCTCGGCAATGCTGGACCTGTTGCGGGCGGAGCCCGGACTGGTGGTCGGCGACAACGAGCCCTACGCCATGGACGGCACCGACTACACCGCCCCGTTCCACGCCCATCTGCGCGGCTGCGACGCCGTGGAGCTGGAGGTGCGGCAGGACCTGCTGCAGGATGCGTTGTCCGCCGACCGGATGGCCGAGCTGTTCATCCGGTTGCTGCCGCGGCTCGTAGACGGCGGGCGTCACGGGCGTCGGATCAACGAGGGAAGCGCGGCATGAGTGGCAAGTCGCTGGTCTATTTCGCCGATCCCATGTGCTCCTGGTGCTGGGGGTTCGCTGCGGTGATCGCGGCGATCGAGGACGCCTTTGGCGACACCTTGCCGATTCGGCTGGTGATGGGCGGGCTGCGGCCCGGAACCGTCGAGCCGATGGCCGAATCGGCCAAGAGCGAGCTTCGGGGTCACTGGGTCCATGTCACCGAGGCGTCCGGCCAGCCGTTCGGCCCGAGCGGCCTGGACGGCGCGGGGTTCGTCTATGACACCGACCCGGCGGCCCGGGCGGTTGTGGCCATGCGTCGAGGCGATCCGTTGCGCGCCCTGGCCTATCTGGAGGCCGTCCAGCGCGGGTTCTACGCCGGCGGCCTCGACGTGACCAAGCCCGCGGTGCTGGCCGAGCTCGCGGCCGGGTTCGGCCAGGATCCGGACGCCTTCGCCGCGGAACTCGCGTCGGAGGCCGTCAAACAGGAGACCTGGCGCGACTACGCCATCTCCCGGGGCGCGGGTGTCAGCGGCTTTCCGACGTTGATCCTCGGGCCTCAGGCCGACGGGACCTATCTGGCCGTGACCCGGGGATTCCAGCCCGTGGCCCAGGTGTTGCCGGCCCTGGCCAGCCTGCTCGCCGCCGCCTGATCCCGCCCGAGGAGCCGCTTTCATGATCGACCCGCGCCTTGGCCTGATCGAGGGTTACTATGGCCGACCGTGGTCCTGGGCCGAGCGCGCCGAGACGGCGGCGTTCCTGGCCGGCCATGGCTTTGGCTTCTATCTCTACGCCCCGAAAGCCGACCCGTTTCTTCGCCGCCGCTGGCGCGAGCCCCATCCGCCGGAGCAGGGTCAGGCCATCGCGGATTTCGCGCGGGCCTGCGACGGGATGGGCGTGGCCTTCGGCGTCGGGCTCAGCCCGTTCGAGATCTACCGGGCCTTCGGCGACGAGGCCAAGGTCGCCCTGGCCGAAAAGCTGGCGCGGCTGGACGACCTTGGCGTGCGCCATCTGGCGATCCTGTTCGACGACATGCGCGGCGATATTCCCGATCTGGCCCGCAAGCAGGCCGATATCCTGCACTGGGTCGGCGAGCGCAGCGCCGCCGAGCGTCTGATTGTCTGCCCGACCTATTACAGCGACGACGCGGCGCTCGATCTCTATTTCGGGGCGCGGCCGGCGCGGTATCTGGAGGACTTCGGGGCCGCGCTGGACCCGGCCATCGACGTGTTCTGGACCGGCCCCGAGGTCTGTTCCCGGGAGCTCAGCGCCGGCCATCTCGACAGGGTGGCCGGGCAGCTCGGGCGCAAGCCGCTGCTTTGGGACAACTATCCGGTCAACGACGGTCCGCGGATGTCGCCGTTCCTGCACCTGAGGGGGTTCACCGGCCGGCCGGCCGCCCTGGCCGGGCGAACCGCGGGGCACGCGATCAACCCGGCCTTGCAGCCGGTGCTGTCGCGCATTCCGGCCCTGACCCTGGTCGAAAGTTACCGGGAGGGCGAAGCCTATGACTATGGGCTGGCGTTCGCCCGCGCCGCCGAGGCGGTGCTCGGACCGGATCTCGCGCTCGACGTCGTGCGGAGGGTGTCGGCGATGCAGGACACCGGGCGGGACGGACTCGGCGAGTCGGGGCGGGCGCGGCTGAGAGCCAGGGTCGCCGACATCGATCACCCTGGCGCACGCGAGATCGTTGCATGGCTGGACGGAGACTGGACCGTGTCCCGCGCGGATTTCGAAGGGGCTTGAGCGCGGCGAAAAGTCGGCGGTAATCCGATCAAAAGCGGATCAATATTTCAGAGATGTAGTGTCCGCCGCAATCGCACCTGCGAGGCCGAGCCAAACGAAAACGCCGCCGGACAGCAGTCCGGCGGCGCAAATCGTTCGAAAAGGCGACCGCTATCAGGCGGCGACGAGCGCCTTGCGACGGCGGACGAAGGCGCCGACGGCGCCGAAGCCGACGAGCATCATGGCCCAGGACGCCGGTTCCGGCACCGGGGTGACCGGGTGCGGCACGGGCGGCGTGGGTGGCGGGGTCACGCCCGAGTCGATCTGGAAGGATCCGGTGGTGCCCACACTGAAGGTGTTCAGGCTGTCGTCGCAGGTGGCCGTCTTATGCGCGTTGCTGACCGCGCCGCAACCGCCAGCGCCGGTCGTACCGTTGCCGGCGAGGAGGATGCCGTTGATCAATTGACCCGTACCCGTCTGGGGCGCGGCGAAAGCGAGTTCTGCCGAGGTGAAGGTCAGATTGCTGCCCTTGAACGTGATCGCGGTTCCAGTCTCGTTCAGGTCGGCGTTGGTGAAGTTGACCGTCAGCAGGTTGGTAACGCCCACGGTCAGGTTGTCGGCGGGGATGCTGCTGACGCCGACGCCGCCATAGGTGAAGGTGATGGTTCCGCTGACCAGATTGTCATATTGCGTGGTCAGGCCGGTCTTCGTCTTGGTGGCGCCAGCGCCCGTGCCGGTGAAGGTCATCACGGCGTTGTAGTCGGCGCTGCCGTGAGGGCCGGTCCACAGGTGGAGTGTCACGTCCGTGGAACCCGACAGGGTCCCCGTGCCGACACCCGTGGTCCAGGTCAGGTTGTTGCTGGCGTTCTTGGCCTGGTAGGTGGCGAAGACGGTCGTCGCCTGCGAGGGTGCGGAAGCGGCGAGCAAAGCCACTAAGGAAAGGGCCGAGGCGCCGGCGAGAAGTTTCCTGGTCATTGAAAGATCCTTTTCGTTCACGCCGTTCCGTCTAGGACAGGCCACTGAGAAGAACCATTAACGGAAGGTGGGGTGCGACGCAACATGTTTTTGCCCCCTTTTGGGCAAACCCGACGTAATTGGGGCGCGGCTGCGCTGGCGTCGCGGCGGTCATTGGGTCGAGCTAGGGCCCGGTTCGCGATTGGGGCTCGATCAAGGTCTCAGGCGCGCCGACGTGGGGCAGGCGCAATGATTAAGACGACGGTAAACGAGAAACGCCGCCAACCTTTCGGCTGGCGGCGTTTCGATAGTGACACGATAGGAAAGAGACGGTTTAGGCCGCGGCGCGGGCGCCTTGGCGACGACGGGCGAGGCCGCCGACGAGGCCGAAGCCGACCAGCATCATCGCCCAGGCCGCCGGTTCCGGAACCGGACCGGGAGGCAGCGGGGCCGGGATGGTGGGGTTCGGGTCGTTATAGAAGCTGCCCGTGCTCACCGCGCTGAAGTTGGCGATCGACACCCCGTCAGCCGTGGACGAGATAGCAGGCGCCGCGCCGCCGAGCGTGATCGAGAACTCCGAGACCGTGGGCGACGCGGGGATGGTCAAAACCGAAGAGGTGTAGACCAAGGTCGTGCTCAAGTCGGGAATGTCCGAAATCACCACACCCAGAGAGCCGCCGCCCTGCATGAGGGCGTTGGTGAAGGTCGCCGTCAGGAGGTTCTCGCCATTCGTGAGAGCCACGCCGCCGTAGGTTCCGGTCGGGCCGGCGAAGGTGAAGGAGACGGAGCCGCTAACCGCCTGCTGAAACTGATCGCCGAAGGAATAGGCGCCGCCGTTGATGGGGTCGGCTGGCGTCACGCCGCTGTAGGTGATGGTCGCCGGCAGTTGCGAGAAATTGCCTGCGGTGAGAAAGTTCAAAAAGCTGCTGCCGGTGCCGCTCATGGCGCCGCCGGTCGTGCCGTCGCTCGTCCAGGTGAAATTGGGCGCGCTACCGTTTGGGCTGAAGCTGGCGAACTTCACTTCCGTCGCGTTGGCCTGGGACGCGGCGAGCAGAAGGGCCAATGTCAAGGCCGAGGCGCCGGCGAGTAGTCTGGTGGTCATCGAAAAGATCCTTCTCGTTCACGCCGTTCCGCACGGGACAGGCCACTGAGAGAGATCAATACCGGAAGGCGGGGTGCGACGCAACATGTTTTTGCCCGCTTTTAGGCAAACCCGGCGCAATTGGGGCGAGCGCCTCGGAGATGGAGGCCGAGGACACGAGGCGCGTCACGGGGAAGCCGTCCAAACCGGCGATGTCAGGATGTCATGGTGATCGTTCGTTAAAATGGCCAGCGCCGACACGCCTGTCGCAACCCGCGCCGAATCGGCTGACGCGCCTCTGAGCCTTCCGCGCGAATGCACCGCTGACGACCGTCGAGTCATGGCTTTGCGCCTTTCGAGGCCAGAACAGAAGCGTGGCCTGACAGTTTGAGCAAAATGTCGGAGATTTTACTTCAAATAGCAACAGCTATGTGAGTGCGACCGATAACTTGGGAATCGGGCGCCGCCGCGGGGCACTGGATCGTTGAGACTGGAGCCGTGTCTAGGACCGGTTCTGCCGCGCGCTTGTGGCCTGGAGTCTCAGAGGCCGATGCCGAAAAGGCGCCTCAGCTTCAAGGTGATAAGCTGGGCTTCCCGGCCGACAGAAAACGCGGCGTCCTTGAATCGCGGCCCGTGCAGCCGCAGCGGGGCGTCATTGGAAAAGCCGATGGCTTCCCTGGGAACGCCGAGAAAGTTCTGGTGAACCACCCCCTGATCGGTGACGTCATGGAACGCCTGGACCGCGTACTGTCCGGGCGGGACGTCGGCGATGGTCACCACGGTCGAGCCGACCGAGGCGGGCGCCTGCCCCTGGATCGGGCAGGTGTCGGTGAGGAATCTTGACTCCGGGCACAATTCGACGCGCACGTGGCCCCGGGCCTGCGTCACCCCGGTGACGGCGATCTGGACCAGGGCGGCGTGGGCGAGCCCTGGCGCGGCCGCGGCGAGAATCAGGGCGGCGAAACGCGGGCCGAGCATCGATCAGGTCCTCTCGTGTCCGTCGCCGGCCTCGCAATCTTGCGAACGGAACCGCCGGAACGATGACGGATATAGAGGCTTTATTGCGAGGCTGAAACGTCCGGGCGAGTCTTTGCCGGGGCTGTTGCCGAAACCACACAGGCGGTTGCTCGGCGGCTGCGGCCGTATCGCGGTTTCCCCGGAAAACGCGGCGCGGGTGCGATAGACTGTCCGTCATGACTTCTTTCGCCGTGTTCGCCGTCCGCGTCGCCGTCGCCTTGCTGTTCCTGGCGCCGGCGCAGGTTCGGGCGGAGCCTCTCGCCGCCTGGGTGCAGATGACGGCCGCCGGCGCGGAGGTTCGGGTGGTGACGGCGGCTGAGGCCTGTCGTTCGCTGGTGGTCGACGGCGCCGCGAGGCCGACGTCGGAGCGGGCGTCCCCGGACCCGGCCTTCCCCGATCGGGTGTGCGCCGCGCCGCTCCGGCGGGGCGACCGTGTCGTGATCGCCGACGGGGTGACGCTTCGGGCGCCGGTCGGGCGGCCGTCCCGGCTGGTGATCCTGGGCGACTCCGGTTGCCGAATGAAGGGCGACGTCTACCAGGACTGCAACGACGCCAAGGCCTGGCCGTTCCCGCGCATCGCCGCCCTGGCGGCGGCGCGCCGACCGGATCTGGTGATCCATCTGGGCGACTACTACTATCGCGAGAAGGCCTGCCCCGCCTGGGCCGCCGCCGACTGCGCCGGCAGCCCCTACGGCGATCGCTGGGAGACCTGGAGGACGGAGCTGTTCGGTCCGGCCGCGCCGCTGCTGCGCGCGGCGCCCTGGGTGTTCGCCCGCGGCAACCATGAGTTGTGCAATCGCGGCGCCGGGGGGTGGTTCCGAATGCTGGACGCCGGCGCCGCGCCGGCGGCGTGTTGGACGCCGGCGGCCACCTTTTCGGTCGACCTGGGCGGACCGGTGCTGTGGGTCGTCGACAGTTCGGATACCGATGACTTCCTGGCCCCGACCGCCAAGGCGGCGGCCTTCGCGGCGGCGGTCAAACCGGTGCTGCGGGCGCGGGGGGGCGCCCCGGCCTGGATCGTCACCCACAGGCCGGTGTGGAATCCGTCGCGCCTGGGCGACCTGGTCGGCGACGGGCTGGTCAACGCCACCGAACGGCAGGCGCTGAAAGGCCGCGACCTGTCTGGCGTCGACCTGATCCTGTCCGGTCATGTTCACAATTTCGCGAGCGTCCGGTTCACCGGGGCAAGACCCTCGCAGCTGGTTGTCGGCACGGGTGGCGACACCCTGGATCTGCAGCATGTCCCGCCGCCGACGGCGGGATCGGCGGCAATCGACGGCATGCCGGCCGACATTTTCACCATGGGCCGGTTCGGCTACTTCGTCTTCGACCGGCGGGGCGCGGACTGGCTCGGCCGTTTCTACGATCTCGACGACCACCTCGCCGCCACCTGCGCCCTGCGGCGGCGCGCCCTCATCTGCAAGGCGGCGACTGTCCGTTAGGGGAGGTCGTCGCCGTCGTCGGGAACGGTGATGCTGAGATCGGCCTCGGCCGGAATTGTCACCGGCGGCAGACCGGTCCGTTTGAGGCCGGCGTTCAATCCCGCCAGCTCACCGTCGCGCAAGGCTGTCCAGCGGGTCCACAGGGAGTCCGCCCGGTCGCGCAGGTCTTTGCGGGCGAGGCCCTGGGGCTCCGTCGGCGCGGCGTCCGCCCCCTCGAGCGCGGCCTCCAGCCTGGCCAGTTCCCGGGAGGTTTCCAGAAAACCGGGCCCCGCCGCCTCCACGGCGCTGGCGACGGCCTCGATCCGGGCGCCAAGGGCGGGGTCGGCCCCTCGCGCCTTCAGTCGCGCCAGATCCTTGTCCAGCGCGGCGCGAACGGCGCCGATCTCGCCATAGCCCCGGCGGGTCAGGGCGAGGTCGCCGGCGATGGCTCGTGACAGGTCTAGGGACGCCTTCAGGTCGTTTTCGCTGGCCCGAGAGCGCGGATCCTGGGTCAGGCGCACCGACGCGCGCGTCTCCACACCGTCGACGGTCAAAACCAGCTGGTAATCACCGGGTAGGGCCAGAGGGCCCTGAGGGGACAGGACCGTGTCGGCGCCGGCGGCGGTGGCGATCGAATAGTCGAAGCCCAGGGCGGGAGGCCGCGTCCAGCGCAGGTCCCACAGGGCGCGGCGCAGGCCGGCGCCGGTCTTGAGCGGTGGCTGGGGTTTCAGCCAGTCCCGGGTGAAGTAGGGTTCGGCGGG
>CAIQDO010000406.1 GCA_903870555.1 uncultured Caulobacteraceae bacterium | reverse complement strand
GGCGTATCCGCGCTCCGCCGCCTCCGGTCGCCCTTGACCCGTTCGGCCAACTGGCCGGCCGGAAAGATCATCAGGGCGCCTTCGGACTCCATCACCTCGCGTGTGCGCCTGAGTGTGTCGCGGCTGTGGGCGCGAGTGCGTTTGTGCGGCATCCACTCGACGGGGATGACAACCTCGGCCAGTCCCGGTGAGACGCGCAGGGCGTCGGCGTTGACGTAGAACGTCAGATCAGGCCGAACGACCTTTAGGGCGTCGTAGACGGCGACCCCGTCGGTGACGCTGGTCGGGTGATTGCACACGATGACCAGTCGGCCGGTCCGAGGAACCCGTTCGAGGCCGGTCACGGTGACGCGGACCCGCAAAAATTCCGACACCAGTTCGAGGGTTTCCCGACCCTCGCGGGTTGCAATCGAATCGGCGAAGCGGCGCGCCTTGTCGTAGTCCAGCAGCGTGTAGAGCAGCGGCCGCAAAACCGGCCACAGCGGGCCGCGCGAAAGGGTCGGCGCCCGTTCGGCGATCAGGGCGTCGACGATGTGACTTGACCGTCGACGGTCTGAGGAAACGGCTGCGGTGGTGAGGCCAAAAACCATCCGTGTCCACTAGGTGACAAGCGACGCATGGGGCAAGGGGCGGAATCGCCGCGCGCGCGACGATGCGCCTAATCATCCGCCTTGACGATCAGCCGCCAAGCCCGTCCGGGCGTCAGGTATTTTCGACAGGCGGCCGAAATCTCCTCCGCCGTGATGCTGTTGAAGTCGGCGATCTTACGGCGGATGGCGCCGATCTCACGAGGGTCGGTCTGGGCGTGGCTGAGGTAGTAGGACCAGAAGTCCATCGTCTCCCGCGCCTTGGCCTCCGTCTCCAACAATGGCGCGCGGGCCCGAAGCACCTCGTCGGCGGTTGGCGGGGTGCGGCCGAGGTCGGCGAGGATGGCGGCGATATCCCGGTAGAAGCCTTCGATCCGCGGCGGTGGAATCTCGACGCTGGCCTGCACAAAGCCATAGCCGATCATCTCGCTGAAGGCGGCGGAGTCCGCGCTGGGCGCGTATGTCGCGCCTTCGGTGACCCGGATGCGGTCCATCAGCCGATTCTGCAGCACGCTCGCGGCCAGCACCAGCACATGGGCTCCATGCGGGTCGGCGTAGAAGTCGGTGGTCGGCCATTCGACATAGGCGAACGCCTGATCGGCGCGGCCCCTATGCCGCAACACCACCGGCGGACCGCCGCCATCCGGTGGTCGCAGCGTCGGCGAGGCGCCCGGCACGAGGCGCGGTTCGGCCCGCTGTGGCAGGGCGGCGAGGGTGCGGCCGACCTCCGTGATCGCCTGATCCACCGTCACGTCCCCGACGACGGTGACTTCCAGCGCCCCCGACGCCAGGGTGGGGTCCAGCAGAGCCGGCAGGTCGGAAGGCTTGGCGGCCGCCAGCTCTTCCGCGGTTGGCATCACGGCCCACCGGCGGTCGCCCCGGTGCAGCAGCACTGGCAGGTTGACGCCAAGCACCGCCGAGGGCGTGAAGTCGAGCGTCCTGGCCTCGACCGCGACCAGGGCCTTCTGATGCGCCATGGCTTCCGGGCGGAAGCCGGGGCGGGAGATCAGCGCCGCGAACAGCTCCATTTGTCGCGCCAGATCCCGGGGACCCGTGACGCCGAACAGCGCCAGGGAGTCATCGTACCAACTGGCGTTGGCCGTCACCCCGATTCCCTTCAGCGACGCCTGCAGCTCATCGGTGGTGAGCTCCCTTGTGCCGCCGGGCACCCAAGCCGGGAGCATCCAGGCGGGCGCCCCTTGGTTTGGGGTCAGGCCGATCAGCCCATCGCCGATCCGCGCCGTCACCTGAATCTGGTTGCGGGCGAAGGTGACCGGTTTGACGTTCAGCCTTACGCCATTGGCGTAGCGGACCTCGGTGAGGCCGAGGTCCGGCAACTCGCGACGGGACACCACCCTGCCGGGCGCGCCGAAAGAGGCATAGGGCCAGGGCTTGACGACCTGGGCAACCGGCGCGGTCACCGGACGCGCCGCCGCGGCGTCGTAAAGGGCGCGCACGCCCGCCTCGCCGCCGGGTAGGGGCTGCGGCGAGGACGTCACCAGCAGCGGTCCCTGGCCGGTGAACGCGGTCTTGAGCGCCCGGTCGACATCGTCGCGGGTGACGCCGCGCGCCTCGGCGTCGAATTGCGCCAGGGCCTGGGCCGCGCTCATCGCCACCAGATCTTCGCCCGCTGCGGCGAGCAGCCGGTCCGCCTGAGCGGCTGACACAGCGGTCGGCGCCGAGGCGGCGTTCGAGCCCAGGCCATCGCGCCGCGCCTTGAGCGCCTCCTGGAATTCATCCGCGTCGACGCCGAACTGGACAATGCGCCGCTGCTCCTGGATCAGCGACGTCAGCCCGCGTTCGAGGCCGTCGGCGGCCGGTTGCACCCAGAGTTCGGTCAGCTGGGCCGACCGGGTCGAATTGATGTGGGAGGCCCCCGCCGACAGGAATGGGGCGTCCGCTCCCTGCGCCAGCCGCGCG
>CAIQDO010000405.1 GCA_903870555.1 uncultured Caulobacteraceae bacterium | reverse complement strand
CGCTCAAAACCTTCATCGCATGCGAACTGGTCTATGACGCCGCCTCGCCGCCGCCGCTGACGGCACGGTAGTCGATCAGCAGAGTCCCGCGACGTCCGCGTCCATCAGGCCGCGCTCGGATGTCCGGCGCGCCTCGCGCGGCGCGTCATGCCCCCGACCGCACCCAGCCCGGCGATCATCAGGACCCAGCCATCCGGTTCCGGGACGGCGCCCGGTGGCGGATCCTGAGGAACCATGTCGATGGTGACCAGACCGTCGCCGATGTTGTATTGGGCCACGGGCAACGGGATCGGCGAGCTGTCGAACGATCCGCCGCCGCCGCCGGCCAGGCCAAAGAAATTCGGATAGCCGACCTCACCCCAGCCGCCGCCGCCACCACCGCTGTAGCCGCCACCGCCGCCGCCGCCGTAGATCGCGCCGCCACCGCCGCCGCCGAACCCTCCGCCGCCACTGATCCCCCCACCGTCCGGGAATCCGCCGGCGTAGCCCTGGGCGGCAGTCGAACCGCCCTGGCCGAAATGCGGCGGTCCGCCGTTCAGCCCTCGCCAGTCGTAGCCGGCGCCGCCTCCGCCACCGCCCACAGGGACGATGTCGCTCGGCGACCGGACGATGTTGTCGGGCTGAAGGACGATCGACCCGCCGCCACCGACGCCGCCGGTTCCACCGACCCCTCCTGCGCCGCCCGAGAAGTCGTTCCCTACACCGGCCGCGCCGTCCTGGCCGAACTGGCCGGCGCCGCCGTTGGCGTAGGGCGCCGACACGAAGGGCCGGGTGTCGATGAGTCCGCCCGCCCCGCCTCCGCCTCCGGCGACGAGAATCGGATAGATCCCATTGGGCGACGTCAGGCTGACGAAGGTCCCGCCGCCGCCGCCGCCGCTTCCCCACAGGCCAGGACGATATTCGACGCCGTCGCCGCCCTTGCCGCCGACCGCGATCTCGAGGACGTCGCCTGCGTAGAGATAGAACTCGCCGGCCGCCTCGGCGCCGGCGCCGCCGACGCTGCCGGCGTGGCCGGCCCCGCCAGAGGCCCCGAAGGCGGCGATGTCATAGAAGGCGCCGATCGGCACGGTCCAATCGACCACGGCGCCGACGGCGTAGAATTGCGTTTGTGCGGCGGCCGGACACAACAGCAGCGTCGACGCCGCCAGAGTGACGGCGCAAAAGACGTTCGATTTCATAGTGTTCCCCCACTCAGGTGGAAAAGCTATGCTGTTCATGCAGAGATAACAAGTCGTAAGGTGCGCGCTTAGGGCCGGAACTCGGCCGCCAACAAAGCCTGCAGGAAGGTTTGGGGCGGTGGTTCGTGTCTGAAACGTAGACCTCTCCAAAGGCGGTCTGGAAGCCGCGCCGCGCTCTCGACATCCCCGCCAAATCCGGCAACTCTGCCAACGTGACCCAGCTGATGCGGTTTCCGAGCGCTGTCCGACGTGATCCCAAGGTCGACGCCTGGTTCGCCGCGTCCGACAATCCGCTGCGTCTGATGGCCCTGCCCTGGTTCTCACGGATGCGCGACCGCGGCGCCGACGTTCGCGAGCTTATCCACGACGGGCAGCCGACAGCCTGCGCCGGCGACGCCGCCTTCGCCTACGTCGACGCCTTCAAAGCTCATGTGAATGTCGGCTTCTTCCATGGGTCGGCGCTGGCCGATCCGGCCGGCTTGCTGGCGGGCGCCGGCAAGCGCATGCGACACGTGAAGCTGCGCTGGGGCGCGCCGGTCGACGAGGCGGCCCTGAGCGCCCTCATTGACGCGGCCTATGAGGATATTCGGATGCGCCTTCAGGTCGGGTAGGCACGGCGTCCACGGCCACGAAGAGGCCGATCTCGAACCGCTCACGGAAAACTCCCCCGCGCCCTCTCAGGCGCGGGGACTTGGTCGTTCCTTAGTCCACGGGGCTCCAGCGCTGCGCCGGCTGGGTGGCCGCGATGGGGCGGGGGCCGTTGCTGGCGCGGGGCTTGCCGCCCTGGCCGCCGGCGTGAGCCGGACGTCCGCCGCCATTGCCACCGCCACCACCACCCGTGCGGCGATTGCGCGAGGGACCGCCGTTCCCGCCGCCATTGCCGCCGCGTCCGCCGCCTTGGGCCGCGCGCTGCGGGGTCTTTTCCGGAGGCAGGGTGGCCTTGTCGACCGCCGCCAGGGCGCCCAGCGCCCGGCAGTTGCGCCGGTCGAACGAGGGGATTGTCTGGCGGGTCACCTTCTGGATGTCCTTCAGCAGGCCGCGTTCGTCATCCGCCACCAGGCTGATGGCCACGCCGTCAGCGCCCGCGCGGGCCGTGCGGCCGATTCGGTGGACATAGGATTCCGGCACATTGGGCAGGTCGAAGTTGACCACATGGCTGACCGCGTCGACATCGATGCCGCGGGCGGCGATGTCGGTGGCCACCAGGGCGCGCAGCGAGCCGCCCTTGAACGCCGCCAAGGCGCGCTCGCGCTGGCCCTGCGACTTGTCGCCGTGGATCGAGTCGGCCTTGACGCCGACGGCGTCGAGATATTTGGCCACCCGGTCGGCGCCGCGCTTGGTGCGGGTGAAGATCAGGCCGCGGGCCATGTTGGCGTCGCCGAACAGCTCGGCCAGCAGCTGGCGCTTGCGGTCGGTCTCGACGAACAGCACCTGCTGGCTGATCCGCGCCACGGTGGTGGCGGCGGGGGTCACCGAGGCCTGGGCCGGGTTGACCAGCAGTTCCGAGGCCAGCTTGCCGATTTCGGTGGGCATGGTGGCCGAGAAGAACAGGTTCTGGCGCTTCTTGGGCAGGGTCGAGACGATGCGGCGGATCGGCGGCAGGAAGCCGAGGTCGAGCATCTGGTCGGCTTCGTCGAGCACCAGCACCTCGACGGCGCCGAGGTTGGCGACCTTCTCGTTGATGTGGTCGATCAGGCGGCCTGGGGTGGCCACCAGGATGTCGACGCCGGCCGCGAGGGCGCGCACCTGCGGGCCGTATTTCACGCCGCCGAACACCACCGCGACGGAGAAGCCCATGTGGCGGCCGTAGACGCGGAAGCTCTCGGCGATCTGGCTGGCCAGTTCGCGCGTGGGGCTGAGCACCAGCACGCGGCAGCCGCGGCGGGGCGCCGGCCGGGGATCGGCGGCGAGGCGCTGGAGGATCGGCAGAGCGAAGGCGGCGGTCTTGCCGGTGCCGGTCTGGGCGATGCCCAGCAGGTCGCGGCCTTCGAGGACCGTGGGGATGGCCAGGGCCTGGATCGGGGTGGGGGTCTCGTAGCCTTCTTCCGACAGGGCGGTGAGGAGGGGCTTTACGAGGCCGAGGTCTTTGAACGTGGTCAAGGGGAAGCAACTTTCATGGACGCATGGCGAGCGCCCGCGTTTTCGCGGGGGCTTCGCCAGAGGCGAGAGGTCTTTGGGGGAGCGCCCCGCGTGGCCGGGCGATCGGTTTGAAACTCTATGAGCGCTCGACAGGCTGAATCGCGGATAAGCGATTCTCACGCGGCTGGAGCACCGACAACGCCTCACATGCGAAGCGTATGCGGCCTTTCGCCTTTTCCAGGCGCAAAGTCAAGGTGCGTTGCAGCAATCATCGCTATAAGGGGGCAGGCCCGTTCTCGCGGCCTCTGGATATGCCGTGGTGAAAATCGTCCTCGTCGCCGCCTGCGCCCTGATCGACGTCGACGGCCGGGTGCTGATCGGCAAGCGCCCGGCGGGCAAGGCCCTGGCCGGGCTGTGGGAATTTCCGGGCGGCAAGGTCGAGCCGGGCGAGACGCCGGAACAATGTCTGATCCGCGAACTGGACGAGGAACTGGGCATCACCGTCGCCCAGGCCTGCCTTGCCCCATTCGTCTTCGCCAGCCACACCTATGAGACCATGCACCTGCTGATGCCCCTCTACCTGTGCCGGCGCTGGGAGGGCTTCGTCACCGCCAAGGAGCACGAGGCCCTGGCCTGGGTGAAGCCGGAAAAGATGGGCGACTACCCGATGCCGCCGGCGGACGCGCCGCTGGTCGCGTGGCTGCGGGACTGCCTGTAGCCAGGTCGGTTCGCTCTTGAGGTCGAGGTCGGCCCGCTGGGGAAGCCGAGCGACAAGAGTGCGGCGATCGTCTCAGGCGCACGAACTGATGACGATCGTCGACGGAGATTGCGCCCCCGGCCCCTTTGTCCGCGGTGTGAGTATTTTCCGACGGCTGACAAAGAGGGGTTCCTCAACGCACCTCTGTCTCCACGACAAGCCTAGCCCTTCGGCCCGGAACGCTGCGGCGACTTCGACGTCCAGTCACTCCGAGAAAGCCACGATCATGAACCTCAATTCAGTCCTGTTCACCTCCCTGACGCTGGCGGGCGCGCTCGTCGCCTCGGCCGCTTCCGCGGCGCCGAACTGGGCGGCGTCGCCGGCCCAGCCGGTGACCCTGTTCTATCCGGGGCAGTCGTCCTGGGAGTGGGCGCTGACGACCGCTGACCACCCCGGCGCCGAGAAGTTCAAGGGCGGAAAGACCTGCTTCGCCTGTCACAACGGCGACGAGAAGAACATGGGCGACCTGATGGTCACGGGCAAGAAGAACGAGGCTTCGCCCATTTCCGGCAAGCCCGGATCGATCGCCGCCAAGGTTCAGTTCAGCCACGACGCGGACACGCTCTACGTCAAGCTGGTCTTCGCCGAAGGCGCCCAGCCCAATTCCCACATGGACCCGACCTACGCCACCAAGGTCACCATGTTGCTCAACGGCGGCGGCGTGCCGGAAGCCAACCGCGCCGGATGTTGGGGCGCCTGCCACGACGACTCGGCGGGCATGCCCAGCGCCGGCGGCTCCAACCGCACCATGTATCTCGGCAAGACCCGGCTTGCCCTGTCACGGGCTGGCGGCGGCGACGCCCTGAAACCCGCGGCCGCGCTGGCTCCCATGAAAGCCGGCGGCTACGAACTCGAGTACTGGCAAGCGCACCTCAATCCCGGCGCGGCGGCCGTGGCCGCCAACGGCGTGATCTTCGACAAGCGCACCGAGTCGAAGCCGACCGATGTCACGGCTTCGGCGAGCAACGCCGGCGGGACATGGACCGTCACCTTGTCGCGAAAGCTCAACGCACCGGGCGCGATCCCGATCGTCGCCGGCAAGAAGTACACTGTCGGTTTCGCGATTCACGCGGGCCATACGGCCAAACGATTCCACTATGTTTCCTTCGAACGATCCTTCGCGCTGGATCAAGGCGCCGCTGATTTCGTTGTGAAATAGGAATCTTGGACGAAGGTTCGACGCAGGCGGCCGAGCCCGGAAGCCTGCCTGATCCGCGAGCTGGACGAGGAGCTGGGCATTGCCGTCGCCCACCCCTGCAGAGGCGCCCTTGCTGGCGATCGGCCAAGGCGACCATTCGACCGACGCGCCGCAGCGTCCGTAGCCGGGTGTTCAGCGGACCTTTTCCGTCTCCTTGGGCGCCGATACGCGACGCGGCTGGCTCTCCGCCTTGGGTTTGGGCAGAAGCCGGAAACGCGTCTGGCACCACGCGAAATCGACGCCGACATCCAACAGAGCATCTGATCGGCCGCAAGGGCAGGCATAGTCCATGACCGCGGCGACGCGGTAGGTCTCGCCGGCCACCAAGGGAACTGGCCGTCCCGTGACATGGTTCGGGGCGGCGTTGACGCACAGAACCAGATCGCCGGGGCCGACTGCGTCGCTCATACATTCCCTCCACCATCTGGAAGGGAAGATGAGAACGTGACCGGCGTGGCGCAAGGACCGTTGCGATGGATTGAAGGATTGCGTCGGACATAACCATGCCAGCGCGGCAAGGCCGCTTCAAGCCAACTTAAGTTGTTTTGCAACACCGCCCGCGGCGGGGGATAGGGCGCCCTCTCAACACGGGAGGGCTCAATGGTCTGGCTTACATCGACAGGCGAGGAGATAGCGCCTTACGTCACCGATACGACGCCTGAGAACCAGGCGGCGACGTTGCGCAACCAGGATCAGGTCTGGCCGGTGCGCGCGATCCGGCGAGGGGAGGCGGTGCGGCCGCTGCCGCCGCACGATCGCTCGCTCGCGGACCTGACCTACCAATTGGGCGGGTCGCGATTCTGCGTGGACGACTTCATGGCGCGGCGCCGAACGGCGGGACTCCTGGTCCTGAAAAACGGCGAGACCGCGCTGGAGCGCTACGCCATGGGGAACGGCCCGGAGAGCCTCTGGACCGGCTTCTCAACCACGAAGTCGATGACTGCGACGCTCGTGGGCGCCGCCCTGCACGACGGTGCGATCGAAAGCCTGGACGATCCTTGCGAGGCCTATGTGCCGCGCATGCGCGGCTCGGCCTATGAGGGTGTCACGATCCGCAATCTCCTCCGGATGTGTTCGGGCGTGGCCTGGCGCGAGGACGAGGACGCCGACGGGCGCTCCGAAGTCCACCGCCTGGGCCGGGCGATGGTCAGCCGGCGGCCGGGCGCCGTCCTCGACCTGATGTGCCAGCTGCCGCGCGCCCATCCGCAGGGAACAGTCTTCAACTACTCGACCGGGGAGAGCGGCGTGCTGGCCGCCGTGGTCGCGGCCGCCGTGGGCCGGCCGCTGGCCGACTATTTCGGCGACAAGGTCTGGGGCCCCGCCGGCATGGAGGCCGACGCGCACTGGCAACTCGAGTCCGACGACGGCCTCGAGATGGGCGGGCTCGGTGTCAGCGCCCGCCTGCGCGACGTCGGTCGCTTCGGCCTGCTGGTGCTGGACGACGGCGAAGCCTTCAACGGCGAGCGGGTCCTGCCGCCCGGCTGGCGCGATCTCGCCGGGCG
>CAIQDO010000404.1 GCA_903870555.1 uncultured Caulobacteraceae bacterium | reverse complement strand
GGTCCGAGCAGGGCGAAGATCTCGCCGCGCCGGATGTCTAGATCCACCGCCTTGAGCGCCTGAAACCCCGAGGCGTAGGTCTTGGTCAGACCCCTGACGGAAATGATCGGCGGCAAAGGGGATCCTGGGTTCGGGCGATACTCGACGAAGAAGGGACTGCCCCGCGAGTGGTATGGCGTCAACGTCGCAGGCGTATGCGACTGTTGCCTTGAAACGCCAAGACGCCAAGGACGCCAAGAGATTCGTGATGATCGGCGGGTTCAAACGCTGGCGACGAGCCGATGGATTCCATTCTTCAGCAGGCGAACGTTGAAGTTGATCAACAGGCCCAACTGGAAGCCGGAGAGGCGAAGGTAGGTCAGCAGTTGCGCCTGATGAATCGGCAGGGCCGTTTCCACCGCCTTCACCTCGACCACGATCAGCTTCTCGACAAGCAGGTCGATACGAAAGCCGGCGTCCATTTGGACGCCCTTATAGGCGACGGGGAGCGCCACCTGTGCGGCGACGGTCAGACCACGCAAGCCCAGTTCATGAGCCAAGCATCGCTCATAGACCGACTCCAGAAGGCCTGGACCAAGGGCCGTGTGAACCGCGTAGGCGGAGTGGACGACCTCCCGCGCCACGCGATCGTGCTCGGGGCTTGGCTCGGGCATCTTGGCGTCCTTGGCGACTTGGCGTTTCAAGGCCGCAATCGACCTTGACCGCGATCCTAGCCCTTCGCCGCCTGCGCCGCGATCAGGGCGTCGTCGATTTCGCGGGCGCGGACGGCGGCGGGACGGTCGACGAGGCGGGACCAGTAGGCCTCGAAAGCCGGACGTTTTTCCATCGTGCCGAACTGCAGGCCCCAGCCGATCTGCGAGCCGAAATAGACGTCGGCGGCCGAAAACCGATCGCCTGCGATGTAGGGCGTTCCGCTGACGGCGATCTCCAGTGCGTCCATCACGTGAGCGAAACTGCCGTAGCCGGCCATCAATTCGCGGCCGGCCGGGACCTCGAATCCAAGAGACTTGTTGGTCACCGCCGATTCCACCGGCCCGGCCGCGAAGAACATCCAGCGATAGTAGGCGCCGCGGCGCCGGTCGCCGAGCGGTGGGGCGAGACCGGCGGCGGGGAAGGCGTCGGCGAGGTAGGCGCAGATGGCTCCGCCCTCGGTGACCACGGTCGATCCATGGCGGATCGCCGGCACCTTGCCCATGGGATTGATGGCCAGGTAGGCGGGAGCTTTCATGGTCGTCCCGTAGTCGAGACTCTCTGTCACGTAGGGAACACCGACCTCCTCGAGCATCCAGCGGACGATGCGTCCTCGGGACATGGGGTTGGTGTAGAAGATCAGGTCGTCGGACATGGCGCGGGCTCCCTCGGCGCGAACAATGGGTAGGCCGAGCTTAGCGAAAAACAAACCAAGAACAATCCGGCGCGGCGGTTCTGGCCAAGAGCGATGTTGGCGTTCAAAGTGAGTCGCAAGAACACACGGAAGTCCAGGATGGCCGATTCTCCCGGCGCCGCGACCCGGGCCCCGCCAGAGCCCGAGTGGCGGCCCATCGACGTCAGCGCGATGCCCCGCGTTTTGCGGCGCATTGCCGTCGAGGCGGCGCGTCAGGCGCCCTGGCGCGTGGCGCTGGCGGTGGGCGCTTCCCTTGCAGCGGCCGTCGCCAGCCTGACCCTCCCCAGGCTGTTCGGCCAGGCGGTCAATCAGGCCCAGGCCCTGCTGAGCATCGCCACCCGCGCGCGGGGCGCCGCCGATCTGGCCGAGGCCTCGCGTCACGCCCTGCTGGTGAGCGCCGCCCTGGTCGTCCTGGCCACCGTCGTCCGCGGCCTGATGACCATGACCGCCAGCTACCAGGGCGAATGGGTCAGCCAGAAGGTGGCCTACCAGTACCGGCTGGACTACTTCCGCCAGCTGCAGCGGCTGTCGTTCGGCTTCCATGACAAGATCCACTCGGGAGACCTGATCACCCGGGGCATGCTCGACCTGGAGGGCGCCCGGTCGTTCATCCAGAACGGGCTCCTGGTAGCCCTGACCATGGTGCTGCTGGTGGGTATCGCCGCCGGCCAGATGATCGCCGCCGACCCGGTGATGGCGGCCCTGGCTCTGGCCTTCACCCCGATCGCGGCGGTGGTGCTGACCCGGATGGGCTTCATGCTGCGGGTCACCTGGATGCACGTCCAGCGGCTGATGAGCATCCTGACCCTGACGATGGAGGAGAACCTCCAGGGGATCCGGGTGGTGCGGGCTTTCGCGGCCAAGCGGTTCGAACTGGCCAAGTTCGACGCCGCCGCCAACGCCGCCCTGATCTACAGCTACCGGCGGATCGTGCTGCGCATGAGCGCGGTGTCGATCACCAACGTCAGCTTCTTCGGTTCGATGAGCCTTCTGCTGTTCTACGGCGGACAGAAGGTGGCGGCCGGAACCATGACCGCGGGCCGCCTGACCGAGTTCCTGACCTACATGACGCTGCTGCAGTCGCCGATCCGCCAGATCGCCATGATCGTCGCCGCCGCCGCACGCGCGACCACGTCAGGCTCGCGCCTGTTCGAGATCCTCGACCTCGAGCCGACCGTGGCCGACCGGCCCGGAGCGAAAGACCTGGCGATCATCGACGGGGTGCTGCGATTCGAGCACGTCGATTTCGAATACGATCCGGGTGCGCCGGTGTTGCGGGACGTCGGCTTCACCGTGTCCCCTGGGCGGACGCTCGGGATCGTCGGGCCGCCGGGGTCTGGCAAGTCGACCATCGCCAATCTGATCCCTCGCTTTTACGACGTCACCGGCGGTCGCATCACCCTGGACGGCCAGGACCTGCGCGACGTCACCTTGGAGTCGCTGCGCGCCCATGTCGGGCTGGTGCAGCAGGAGGCCTTCCTGTTCGACGCCACGGTGACAAACAACGTCGCCTACGCCGATCCCTGGGCCGAGCCCCTCCGCGTCGAAGGCGCCGCCCGCACCGCCCAGTTACACGACTACGTCGCCGGCCTGCCGGCAGGGTACGGCACGCGGGTCGGCGAACGGGGCGTGGCCCTCTCCGGCGGCCAGAGGCAGCGGATGTCGATCGCCCGGGGCGTGGTGCCCGGACCGGGGGTGATGATCTTCGACGACTCCACCGCGGCCATCGACGCCGTCACCGAGAAAAAGGTCCGCGACGCCCTGGCCGAGGCCACGGCGGCCAAGGCGACAATCATTATCGCCCACCGTCTTTCCAGCCTGATGCATGCCGACGAGATCATCGTTCTGGAGGCCGGCCGGGTCGTGGAGCGCGGGACCCATGACGAGCTGATCGCGCTGGGCGGCGAATATGCCGACCTGTTCGCTCTGCAGACCCGCGCCGACCAGGG
>CAIQDO010000403.1 GCA_903870555.1 uncultured Caulobacteraceae bacterium | reverse complement strand
TGCAAGCTGGTTCCAGCGCACGACAAACCGGTGTCGTTGCTCTACCGGATGCGTCAGGCGTCCGGAGGCTGGAAGATCATCGACGTCTACTATGATGGCGTAAGTCAGCTCACGACCCGGCGCGCCGATTTCGCCCAGCCACTGGCGACGGGTGGAGCGGCCGGGCTGCTGAGTCATCTGGACGCCCTGACGGACAAACTTCTGAAGTAGAAACGACGGAGCGGCTGAAACGGTGGAAGCGGACGCTTGCGCCCTTGCGACTTCCTGGCTACAGCGGTTCCCATGATCACGCTGCGCAACACGCTGCTGCTTGGCGCCCTTGGGCTTAGTCGCCCCTGGGCGTCCTTTCGGCTTGCGTGACACTTCGCGGCCGGGCGCTCAGGGGATGACTGTTTCGCCCTTCTGATCAGCCCTTTCGTGAAGAGACTCCAAAATGACCGACACTATTTCCGCCGCGGCCAATGACAGCCGCGCCGATGGCGCCGCCAAACCCGACCACATCGTGGTCTTCGACACCACCATGCGCGATGGCGAGCAGTCGCCCGGAGCGTCGATGTCCATCGACGAGAAGCTGGAGCTGGCCAAGATCCTCGAGGACATGCGCGTCGACGTGATCGAGGCCGGGTTCCCCATCGCCTCCAACGGCGACTTCGAGGCCGTGCGCAAGATTTCCCAGATCATCACCGAGAGCACGATCTGCGGCTTGGCGCGGGCCGGCGTCGCCGACATCGAACGCTGCGCCGAAGCCATCCGGCCGGCGAGGCGGGGACGCATCCACACCTTCATCTCCACCAGCCCGCAGCACCGCGACTACATCTTGCAGATGAGTCCGGAGGATGTGGTCAACGCCGTCCACGCCTCGGTCAGCCACGCCCGCAACCTGTGCGGCGACGTGGAATGGTCGGCGCAGGACGCCACCCGCACCGAACGGGATGTGCTGCGCCGTTGCGTCGAGGCGGCTATCCGCGCCGGCGCCGGCACCATCAACATCCCCGACACGGTCGGCTACACCTATCCGTCCGAATACGCTGAAATGTTTCGCGACCTGATCGAGAACGTCCCGGGCGCCGACCGGGTGATCTTTTCCACTCACTGCCATAACGACCTGGGCTTGGCCGTGGCCAACAGCCTGGCCGGCGTGCAGGCGGGGGCGCGTCAGGTTGAGGTGGCGATCAACGGCATTGGCGAGCGCGCTGGCAACGCCGCTTTGGAAGAGGTTGTGATGGCGCTGAAGGTGCGCGGCGACCGCCTGCCTTTCGTCACCGGCGTGCGTACCGAGCACATCACGCGGGCCAGCCGCTACGTCTCGGCGATCACGGGATTTCCGGTCCAGTTCAACAAGGCCATCGTCGGTAAGAACGCCTTCGCTCACGAGGCTGGCATCCACCAGGACGGGATGCTGAAGAACTCTGAGACTTACGAGATCATGAAACCCGAGGATGTCGGGCAGGGCGGCTCCAATCTGGTAATGGGCAAGCACTCCGGCCGGCACGCGTTCCGCGAGAAGTTGAAGGGCTTGGGCTACGACCTGGGCCAAAACGCTCTCAACGAGGCGTTCGGTCGTTTCAAGGATCTGGCG
>CAIQDO010000402.1 GCA_903870555.1 uncultured Caulobacteraceae bacterium | reverse complement strand
GCCGCCGGACACCGCCAGCCCCACCAGCCAACCGAAATCCACCCCGCCCAGCCGCGCCGCCAGCGGTCCAGTGAACAGCCCCGGCACGACGAAGAAGGGCAGGCTCGCCCCAAAGCCGACGGCGTAGGCGGCCAGGCCCCTCACGCCCCAGGCGCCGTAGATCCCGAGCGGCGTGAACAGGTCGAGGATGGCGTAGCGACCGCGACGCACCCAGAAGTAGTCGACCAGGTTCACCGCCGTCCACGGGATCAGGAAATACAGCACCACCACCAGCATACCGTTCAGCCAGGACACCGCGTCGCCGCCGAACGCCGCGGCCACGCCGAAGCCCATGGCGGTGAGCAACAGGATGATCCCGATCCGCGCCGGCTGGGTCGGGCGCAGGTGATGCAGGGAGTCGGCCGTGGTGAAGGCGGTCAGCATGCCACTGTAGCTGCTCATGCCCATGGTGGCGGTCAGGGCGGCGATCGACACCGCCGCCAGGATGGAGCCCAGCCCAGGCGCGATGTTGTCTCCGGCCAGCCGGATCGCCACCAGCCCGTCGGTCACGCCCATGTGCGTGGCCAACCAGCCGCCGAGCGCGATCAGCCATACCCCCGACACCGCCGAGCCGGCAAACACGCTCGCGATGATAGACCGCCGCCCTGTCCGGGTCGGAAGATAGCGCGTATAATCAGAGACATAGGGCGCTGCGGTGACGTTGAGACTGACGGCCGAGGCCAGTTGCGTGAGGAAAGCAGGCCAGTTGAAGCCGCCGTGAACCGGCGTCGCGCCTCCAGCCTTGCCAAAGACGATGGCCAGACTGAGGGCGGAGAACAGCGGCAGGCTGATCCAGAACAGCATCCGAAACGCCCGGTGCAGCCAGTCGTGGCCCCAGATCGGCAGGGCGCCGGCGGTCAGAGACACCGCCAGGATGCAGACGGTGCGGTCGACGCCCCACAGGCCATGGGCGCCCTCCGAGATCAGCACCGCGCCGACGACGTTGTAGCCCACCAGGCTGATCATATCGCCGACCAGCGGCACGACCACGCCCCGGTAACCGAACTGCGCCCGCGACTGGATCATCTGCGGCAGGCCCATCTCGGCGCCCTGCGAGGCGTGGAAGGCCTGGAACACCGTGCCGATGGCGATACCGAGCGCTCCGGCAAGGGCGGTCCAGCCCAGCGACAGACCGAGGCTCGGACCGACGAAGCCGATGGCGATGGCGAAAAACTGGAAGTTGCTCAGGAACCAGAACGGCGCCTGGTCGCGCACCCGCCCATGCCGTTCCGTCTCGGGAATGTAGTCGATGGAGCGAATTTCGAGCCCCAGGCGGCTTCTCGCACGGGAAGTGGTGATGGACCTTGCCTCCAGGGTTCGTGATCGCCAAGGGCTAGCCATAGCCGAGCCCCGTTGAAAGGACAGCATGGACCGCCTGATCGCCCGCGAGACCGACGTCGCCGCCCTTCCCGTGATCGATCTGTCCCGGCTGCAGGCCGAAGATCCGTCAGTTCGGGCGGCCGAATCGGCCGCACTGCGCGCCGCCTGCGTCGGCGACGGATTCTTCTATCTCGCCGGCCACGGCGTGCCGACCGAGACCCGCCAGGGGGTGTTCGACGCCGCCCAGGCGATGTTCGACCTGCCGATGGCGGACAAGCTCGCCCTCGACGTCGGGACCTCGCCCGTGCTGCGCGGCTACACCCCGCTCCTGGCGGAAAACACCGACGTCACGGCCAAGGGCGACGCCCATGAGGCCTTCGACATCGGCGGGGTGCTGTTCGATGGAACGCCGGGCGAGTCCTTCAACCGCTATCCCGAGGCCGCGCCCGAGGTCGAACCGGCGATGCTGGCCTATCGCGCCGAAATGCTCCGCGTCGCTCGCGCCCTGATGGGCGGTTTCGCCCTGGCGCTTGACCTGCCCGCCGACCATTTCGCGCCGGTGCTGACCAACCCTCAGGCCTTCCTGCGCCTGCTGCACTACCCGCCCCAGGACGGCGTCATTGATCCGGCCCAGATCGGCATCGGCGCCCACAGCGACTACGAGAGCCTGACCATCCTGGCGCTGGACGACAACCGCGCCCTGCAGGTGTCGGATGGTCGCGGCGGCTGGCTTTGGGCCGATCCGCGTCCGGGGATGTTCGTGGTCAACATCGGCGACCAGATGGCCCGCTGGACCAACGACCTGTTCCGCTCGACGGTGCACAGGGCGATCAACCTGACCGGCCGGCGGCGCTATTCGGCGCCGTTCTTCTTCGGGCCCAATCCCGACGCGGTGATCGCCGCCCTGCCCGGCTGCGCCGGGCCGGACCGACCGGCGCGCTACCCGCCGATCGGCGCCGGCGAATACTCCCAGTGGCGAATGCAGGCCAGCTACAGCGGCGGCGGCGCTGCTTAATCCCCCACTGGCGTCGGCGGCCCGGGGCCTGCTAGAACGCGCGTCCCGGACGGATGGCCGAGTGGTTTAAGGCAGCGGTCTTGAAAACCGCCGTGGGTGCGAGCCCACCGTGGGTTCGAATCCCACTCCGTCCGCCATCCGGCTTCGCCCTTCGGGCTGCGCAGGATGAATCCTGAGCCGTCCGGCGAAGCAGAATGGCATCCGAAGCCACGGCGCAGGAGGGCGGGTCCGGTTCGATCCGACACCGACCTATGAACCT
>CAIQDO010000401.1 GCA_903870555.1 uncultured Caulobacteraceae bacterium | reverse complement strand
GGCGAGACGGCATCACCGCATCTGTCGCGTCCGGCGTCCCGCCGCGCCCGTCGGCGTCGAGGCGGCGATCGCCGCCGGCGCCCCACGATTCGACGCGGACCTCGGCCTGTGGACCCAGCCTGGCGTGTTCAGCTGGGACCGGGTCGATCCGGGCACGGCCCTGTTGCTGGCCTCCGCCGGGGGGCTTATCGGCCGCGGCGCGGACCTCGGCTGCGGCCTCGGCCTTCTGGCCGCGGCGGTGCTCGAAAGCCCGGCCGTGACCACTCTGATATGTGTCGACATCGACCGACGAGCCATCGAGGCGACCAAACGCAACGTCACCGACCCGAGGGCGGTCTTGCTTCATCGCGATCTGCGCCTCGGCGATCCCGAGTTGGCGAACCTCGACTTCGTCATCATGAATCCGCCGTTTCACGACGGCGGTCAGGAGGACCGCACGCTTGGCCTGGCCTTCATCTCGGCGGCCGCCAACATGCTGCGGAAAGGCGGCGTCTGCCGTCTGGTGGCCAACATCGCCCTGCCCTACGAGGGTCGTCTGAAGGCCGAGTTCTCCACGGTCACCGGCCTCGCCCAGGGCGGCGGTTACAAGGTCTACGAGGCCGTCAAATGAAGACCCCGACGATGAGGCTGGACCGCCTGCTGGCCAACCTCGGCTACGGCTCGCGGCGGGAGGTTGGCTATATGGTGGCCGGCGGTCTGGTGGTGCTCGACGGCAAGCGCTTGAAGGACCCGGCCCAACGCCTGTCGCTGGACGCCGACCTGCCGGCGCGGATGAACGTCGGCGCCGCTCCGATCGACCCGCCGCCGCCTCTGACCCTGCTGATGCACAAGCCCCTCGGCGTGGTCTGTTCCCATCGCGAACCCGGCCGCAGCATCTATGAACTGCTGCCCGAGCGCTGGCGCCGGCGCGATCCGGTGCTTTCAACCATTGGACGGCTTGACGCCGAAACCTCCGGCCTTCTGCTGATCACCGACGATGGCGCGCTGCTGCACCGGGTGATCTCGCCGCGCAGCCACGTCAAGAAACGCTACCTCGCCACCCTCGCCAGACCGCTGACCGGCCAGGAAGCCGCCGTGTTCGCCGCCGGCGACCTGATCCTGGAGGGCGACACCGACCCGCTCGCCCCGGCCGTTCTCGAACCCCTATCGCCGACCACGGCCTGGCTGACCATCACCGAGGGGCGCTACCACCAGGTGCGCCGGATGTTCGCCGCGGTGGGCAATCACGTGGAGGCCCTGCACCGCGACCGGATCGGCGGGTTGGATCTGCCGGACGAGCTGGCGCCGGGCGACTACCGTATCGCCAGGGCGCCCGAACTGGCGGGAATTTTTCTCGCCACTCAATAGCGGCGCTTTCGCGACTTTGACCCCTTCAGGCCCGACCGCCCGCCACAAACAGGGCGCCCCCGAGGGCCAGGGCCGCGCCGGCTCCCCGCCCCGACCACCTTTCGGCTTTATTCAACCGTTTCAGGCGGCAATGGGTCGAAGCCCCCCCAATTGCACGCCAATTCGAACCCATTCCCCGCACAATTAAATTTTATTCAGAATGCGCTCGGAAGAAAAAAGCGAATTTTCGAACCACCCTTGGGCGGGGTGCGCAAAAAGGGGTTTCAAGATGAAGACCGTTATTTCTGTTCTGGCGACGATGACCGTATTGGCCCTGGGTGGGCAGGCCAAGGCCGTCAGCCTGGTGACCAACGGCAGCTTTGAAACCACGACCAACGGAACGGGTGAGTTCGGTCCTCATGGCAATGCGGTGGCGACGGGGTGGACGTCGACGGGCTACAATTTCATCATCGCCGCCGGCGTCGGTGACACGACCGGATCGCATTCCCCCCAGTACAGCAACCAGATGATCCTTTGGGGGCCCCACAACGGATCGGCCAACGGCCTTCCCGCCTCCAGCCCCGATGGCGGAAACTACATCGGCGCCGACGGCGCCTATCAAACCGGACCGATCTTTCAGACCATCAACGGCCTGACCGCTGGCCAGAAGTACGATGTCGGCTTCTATTGGGCCGGCGCTCAGCAGCATGGCTATAGCGGCGCCAATACCGAGCAATTCGTCGTGAGCCTGGGCAGTCAGTCGATTTCGACCGCTGTCTATTCCAACCCGAGCCACGGCTTCAGCGGCTGGATGCATGAGGATTTCGTGTTCACCGCCACCAGCGGCAGCGAGGTGCTCAAATTCCTGGCCGTCGGCACCCCAACCGGCGTGCCGCCGTTCTCGCTGCTCGACGGCGTCACCATGAACGCCGTGGGCGGTGTTCCCGAACCGGCGACCTGGGCGATGATGATTCTCGGCATCGGCGGCATTGGCGCCATGGCCCGGCGCCGTCGGGCCGCTGGCCTCGCCATGAGCGCCGCCGCCGCCTGAGGCGCCAAGGCCTTCGCGAACCTCGAATGACGGGGCGGGAGCGATCCCGCCTCGTTTTCCGTTTCGGCGGGATTTCAGCCGCCCGTCGCATGCGCTAGAGCGGCGTGCGTGATTCAAGAATCACGCTCGTCGCTCTAGATTTCTGATTTCGCATCGTTTTTGCGGAAAACCGGTTCCCACTTTTCCGCACGATGCTCTAAGGCG
>CAIQDO010000400.1 GCA_903870555.1 uncultured Caulobacteraceae bacterium | reverse complement strand
ATCGCGATGCCCGATGACCTGGCGGTGGACGCCTCGGTGGTCGCCAAGCTGTTCTTCATCGAGGATCAGTCCGACCTGGCCGAGGCGGCGTTGCGCGCTGCCGGCCGCCTGATCGCGCCGGAATTGCTGTTTGTGGAAATGGCGAGTGTCGCCGCCAAGCAGGTCCGGAGGGGCGTGACCTCGGCGGAACGGGCGGTCGACGCCGTGACGTCGGTCGCCGAACTTCTCGACGAGGCCGCGCCCCTGTCGAGCCTCGCGGAACGTGCCTTCGCCCTGGCGCAGGCCCATGGCTTTTCGGCCTATGACGGGACCTATCTCGCCCTTGCCGAGGCGCGTGGACTGCGCATGATCACTGCCGACCAGAAGCTGGTTCGCCGGGCCGCGGAGGTGGGGCTGGGTCACCTCGTCCGGCCGCTCTCTGGCCACAGGAAGGCAACTCAGAGCGAATTCCGGTAGTTAATGAATTCGGCGTAAATCTTTGATTCTATTTTCGAATTCTGAAAATGGATAATTTCCTCCTGAATCGGCGCCGTTCAGAGGCCGAGTTTGTCTGAAAAAGGCTCAAATTTGACCCTTTTGTCTCTTTCTCACCGCGACTTTGCCGCTATATGGAAGGGGCGTGAGCGTGGGCTTCCCCTTCCGGGGGCGAAGCGCTGTCACTGAAGGGGGGCCTTCATCAAAGCGTACGATTGCCAGGCGGCGGGCGCCGCCGCTTGAACTTCGACAAAGGGGACCCACGTCGATGAACTTTCAAGCAGCAACAGTCCTAAGATCTCTGTCACTTGCGGCGGTCGCGCTGGGTTGCGCGACTTCCGTCCAAGCGACCGTCTTGGCTTCGGACGACTTCACAAACCCCAGTTACATCACGGGGACCAGCTGGCCCGCCGACAACATCATCGGGCAGGACGCCCTTGGGTACGGATTCACGGGAAAATGGTCGCTTGACGGGATCTACCAGGGCATCACCATAACCTCGCCGGGCGTTTTGGGCCGGCCGCATAACAACGGAAACAACGCCGGCGCCCTGGCCGATTTCGCCAGCCCCATCGTGCTGAGTTCGGGACAGCTTTTCGTGTCCTACACGATCGATTCCGCCTCGGCGTTGAACGGTTCCCGCATCGACCTGAACAACGGCAGCAGTGGATCCCTGCGGGCGTCTATCGGCACCCAGAACACATTGGGCGGCCCTTTCGCGATCGACACTGGCGCGGGTATCGGGGGTGCAATCGGACTCAGCACCGTTGCGACCGCTGGCCAGCACACGATCGTCGGCGTTCTGGATTACACCAACGATAAGGTCGCCCTGTTCGTCGATCCCACCGCGGGGTCTTACTACGGTGCCAATGGCGCCAACGACGCGACGGTGACGGCGGCGTGGACGCCGGGCGGCCCGGTCACCTTCACGGGCCTTGCCATCGTCGACAACTACAGCGACACACCGACTTGGGGAAATATCGTCGTCGCCACGTCGGCCACCGATGTCGGCATCTCGGGCGGGGTTCCCGAGCCCGCGACCTGGGCGCTGATGTTGCTGGGCGTCGGTGCTGTCGGCGGCATGACCCGTCGCCGCCGCTCCGAGGCTCCGGCGCTCGCCGCCTGAGGTCCTCGGACCGGGGCTGAGAGGTCCCCGTCGCGGTTTGTGAATGGGGCCGGGCGGGAGCGATCCCGCCCGGCCCTTTCGGTTTGGCGGGTCTCAGGGGCCGCAAGTCGGCCCCGGTTCCGCAATCCCCCTCAGGTGCAGGCGGCCGCTTCCGCGTGCGGCCATCGGTCAAACGCCTGTTTGATGGGCGCCCGTTCGAGAGGGATCGCCGCCATCGCCCGGATGAAGTTCGCCAAAAATGGCGAGTTGCACGCCAGGATCCGGGCGGAACGCGGCGGGCGATAGCGGGGCTGGGGGTGACGGATAGACGCCCCCTCCACCGCCTTCGGCGGT
>CAIQDO010000399.1 GCA_903870555.1 uncultured Caulobacteraceae bacterium | reverse complement strand
TGCGGCGGATAGTGCGCGGACGGCGATGGATCTGGTGTACCGGTGGGGCGGCAGCACGTCGTTCAAACGCGAAAGCCGGCTGGCGGAGTGCTGGCGGGATTTGCACGTTGTCGGGCAGACGGTGACGGTGGCGCCGGAGTGGTATCCGATCGGCGGACGGGCGTTGCTGGGGATGGATCCGGGGTCTCGGTTGCGGTAGCCCCGAGCCTGTCGGTTATTCTGTGTGCGAGGCATAACGAACGCCAAGGAGCGTATTATGCCGAGCAAAGCGAAAAAAGTGGACCGTGACGTAGCGAAGCTGCCGTCGATCCCGAAGGAATTGGTGGACCTGTTCCTGACAGGTCCCATGACCGGGGAAGCGATCAACGCGGCGGGTATCGCGTTCAAGACGGCACTGATCGAGGCATCGCTGAATGCCGAATTGAGCCATCATTTGGGCTACGGACCCGGCTCGGACAAACCGGACCAGGTCACGAACCATCGCAATGGCAGTACGAGCAAGACCGTGCTGACGGGGGATGGCAAAATGCGGATCGAAACCCCGCGCGACCGGGAGGGTAGTTTCGAACCACTGCTGCTGCCCAAGCATGCGCGCCGTTTCACTGCCTTCGACGACAGCATCGTCGCGTTGTATGCGCGCGGCCTGACAGTGCGCGAGATCCAGGGCTATCTGATTGAAACCTATGGCACCGAGGTCAGCCCGCAGCTGATCAGCACGGTGACCGACGGGGTGCTGGCGGAGGTGACGGCCTGGCAAAGCCGTCCGCTGGAAGCGGTCTATCCCGTGGTGTTTTTCGATGCCCTGCGGGTGAAGATCCGCGAAGACAATGTGGTGCGCAATAAGGCGGTATATCTGGCGCTGGGCGTGCGCCGGGACGGCACGCGCGAGATTTTGGGTCTGTGGATCGAGACGACCGAGGGCGCCAAGTTCTGGATGAAGGTGTTCAACGATCTGCGCACCCGCGGTGTGCTCGACATCCTGATCGCGGTGACCGACGGACTAAAGGGCATGCCGGCGGCACTGGAGGTGGTCTATCCGCAGACCACCCTACAAACCTGTATCGTGCATCTGATCCGCAACAGCCTCGATTACGCCAGTTGGAAGGACCGCAAGCCGCTGGCTGCTGCGTTGCGTCCGATCTATGCCGCCGCCAGTGCGGCGGCGGCCGAGGCGGCGTTGGATGCGTTCGAGACTGGCGAGTGGGGCCGGAAATTCCCCACCGTGGTGGCTGCCTGGCGTCGGGCCTGGGCGCAGGTGATCCCGTTCTTTACCTTTCCGCCTGAGATCAGACGGGTAATCTACACCACCAATGCGATCGAAAGTGTGAATGCGCGATTGCGGAAAATCATCAAGACGCGCGGCCATTTTCCGACTGACGATGCGGCAAGCAAGCTGATCTGGTTAGCATTACGCAATATCACCGTCGACTGGGGAAAAGCGGCGCATCATTGGAAGGAGGCGATGAACCAGTTCGCGATCTTGTATGAGGAGCGCTTTACCCGCGAGGCGTAACGCGCCTTTGCGCATGGAAGTCACAAGAAGCCCCTCATAGGCCGGAGCTTGGCGTCGTGCTCAGCCCTGTCAAATTGCGGGTCCTCGCCATGCTCGCCCCAAGCGGGGCTGCGCGTGGCTCCGGTCCCGCCGCAGAGCGGCGAATTTGACAGGGCCTGCGCGCGATCGCCGTTACGATGGCAGGTCGGGACGAAGGAACAGGCGCCTTGATCGAACCAAGGAACAAGGATCAAGCGGCATCATGGCCTTGTCGGAACCTTCCTTCGCCAGATACAGTCAGGTCGCCCAATGGTGGGTGAGATCGCAAACGCCTCACACACAGAAATTCTGACAGATCCCCAG
>CAIQDO010000398.1 GCA_903870555.1 uncultured Caulobacteraceae bacterium | reverse complement strand
GGCGAGACGGGAAACCTGAGGTTCCCGCTGGATCAGCCGATTCCGCACGACCTGATTGCCGATATCGTCAGGGCCAGGGTCGAGGCCCTGCGCCAGCCGTCGGACCGGATCGAGATCCGCGACGCGGCGCGCGGCGACGCCCCGGACCTCGCCGATCTGCTGAACGCCATCATCGCCCAGGGCGGCACGACAGCGCTTGAGGATCCCTATGCGCCGGAGCGGCTGGCCGAGAGCTACCTGGTCGGCCCGACGGTGCATTGCTGTTTCGTGGCGATCGACAGGGAAACTGGAAGGCTTGAGGGCTTTCAGACGCTGGGCCGCTATCCCGGTCTGCCCGACGACATCGGTGATATCGGCACCTTCGTCCACATCGAGGGCAAGCAGCGCGGCGTGGGTTCGGCGCTGTTCGCCGCGACCCGCGAGCGCGCGCGCCGGCTGGACCTGGCGGCGATCAACGCCACGATCCGGGCGGACAACCTTGGCGGGCTGACGTACTACCGGAAGATGGGCTTCGAGGACGATTCCGTGACGCCCGCCGTCCCACTGAAGGACGGACGCCTCGTGGACCGGGTGCACCGGCGGTTCCGTCTAGCCTGAGCCTGACGTCGCGATAGGCGACTCACGCCGTCCAGGCCTCAAGCTGTGCGACGGCGGTTGCGAGGCCGGTCTCGGCGCGCATCGCTCGGCCGAGGTTGGCGGCGCGGACGCGGACATCGTCGCGGTCGGCGAAGGCGATGGCGGCGGCGATTGCCGGAGCCGCCGTGGTGGATCGCCATCGCCACTTCGGGAAAAAGCCAGTCGTGCGGTGTCGGATCGGCCGCTGAAAAGCCGACGAAAGCGGCCAGGCCGCCCGTGATCGCGACAACTTTCATCGACACTCCAGATGGCAGGGCGGTTTGTTGGTTAGCCGCAAGCGGTCGCCGGGTCACGGGCGACACCAATATCCTTGTCCGCGCCGTCGTTGGCGATGATCCTGATCAGGCCGCGATCGTGCTCGGCTGACGGCGGTCGGCTCTGTCCACCGAATGCCCGAGGCGCCGCTACGTCCGCCGCCGTCCAGGCTGGCCGACGCCGAGGGTCAGGCTGGCGCGGATATCCGCGACTTGGTCGTCGGCGAGGACCCGTTTCGGCAAGTAATGGTAGATCTGGCCGCCTTGCCACAGCAAAAACCCGCCGGAACTCTCCTGCCAGCGGTGTAAATCGGCCCAGGGCCAACGCGATTGTCCGTGAAGCGAGTCGAACGTCACCCGATCGGCGTCCCAGCAAACCGTCTGCTCCGCCTGCAGCCCTTTGCTTCGGGCCAGCTGTTTGCGCGCCGAACGCGGAAGCAGCCAACGGTTGCCCACATAGGTCCAAAAGATCAGCACGAGGCCGAACGCAAGCCAAAAGCCCATGTCGCTGACCCCATGCCAGTCCTGGTGGAAAGCCCGATAGGCCGCTAGCGGCAAGCATCCCAGAGCGATGACGAAGGGAATGAGCCGGACCGCCCTGACGATGGGCAAGCTGTTGTAGGCATAGGCCCGCGCGTCGACGAGATCGGACACGGTGAGCCGGAAATTGACGGTTTGCATCGGGCCTTTCCGATCTGACATCCGCGTCTCCTGCGACCCCTAAAGCATTGGCGGCGTCATCGCGACCGGCCCTTGCTGCGAGTGGCCGCGTCTGTCTGAATGCCGAAGCGCGGCTCGCGAAGTCGATGGCGCTCGGGGCCGAGAGGAAACACCACCATGAAGAACGAGTATAACCGCCGCTGGGTGCTGAACAGTCGCCCGGCCGGCCCGCTGGAGCCGGACACCTTTCGCTGGGAAGAGGTTCCCGTCCCGCCGATCGCCGACGGCGAAATCCTCATCCGCAACCTCTGGCTGTCGTTCGATCCGGCCCAGCGCGGTTGGCTCAACGATACGCCCAGCTACATTCCGCCGGTCCAGATCGGCGAGGCGATGCGGGCCGGCTCGGTCGGGCAGGTGGTGGAGTCGCGCAACGCCGCCTTCCAGCCCGGCGACATGGTCAGCGGCACCTTCGGCTGGCAGGACTATTTCCTATCCACCGGCCAGGGGTTCATGGCGCCGCACAAGCTGCCGCCGGGCGTCTCGCCGGCCATGGCGATGTCGGTGCTGGGACTGACGGGCATGACCGCCTATTTCGGCATGGCGGACATTGGCCGGCCGGCGGCGGGCGATGTGGTGGTCGTGTCCGGCGCCGCCGGGGCGACGGGTTCGATCGCCGGCCAGATCGCCAGGATCCTCGGCGCCGCCAAGGTGATCGGCATCGCCGGCGGGCCAGAAAAGTGCCGCTGGCTGGTCGACGAGGCCGGCTACGACGCCGTGATCGACTACAAACATGAGGACGTCGCCGCGCGGCTCGACGAATTGGCTCCCGCCGGGATCAATGTCTACTTCGACAACGTCGGCGGGTCGATTCTCGACGACTGCCTCGCCCGAATCGCCGTCGGGGCGCGGGTGGTGCTATGCGGCGGCATATCGTCCGGCTACGGGACGATGCGCGTCCAGGGACCCGCCAACTACTTCCAGCTGACCATCAAGTCGGCGCGGATGGAGGGCTTCATCGTTCTCAACTACCTGGACCGGTTCCCCGAGGCGGCGGCCCGGATGAAGTCCTGGCTCGACGACGGCCGCCTTGCCTGGCGCGTGGACGTGGCGGAGGGGCTGGAGACCGCGCCCCAGGTGCTGCAGGGCCTGTTCAGCGGCGCCAATTTCGGCAAGCAGCTACTGAAGATCGCCGAGCCGCCGATCGTGTGACGGGGAACCGCGGCCTTTACGACGCCAACGTCGCCAGGACGAAGTCAGCGCGCGCCTCCACGGCGATCTTCGGCAGTGGGATCGCGACATAGCCGAGGCGGGGCAGGGCGCTCTCCAGCCGACGATATTCGGGCAAGGCGTCATCAAGCCGGTGTTGGCGCTCAGGGTCTTGCCGGTAGATCTCCGGCCAGGGCGGAGCCAGGAACACTCGGCGGTGATATCGGTGCCTGTCGGCGAGGTCGGCGAGAATGGGTTCGCCAGTGATCGTCTCCATGGCCGAGGCCGCGTCGATCAGGCCGCGGTCAAAGAACACCCAGCCGTCCACGTCGCGTACTGTGTCCCTGTCTGCGAGCGCCATGGCGATGGCCCGCCGGGCGAAGGCCTCAGGGTCCCGCCAGGGCAGCGTCCGGCCGCCGGTTTCCGGTTCCTGCCTGACGATACGACGCCCCGGCTCCTCGACGACAGTGTGGCCGCGTCTTCGCAGCGCTTCGAGCAGCGTCGACTTCCCCCCGCCCGAACAGCCGGTGATCAGAACGAAGCGCTCACTCATGTCGTGCCTCCAGGCTTGCGCCGCCGCGACCGGTTCGGCGACGAAGTTTGCGGCATCGACGAGAACCTGTCAGATTCCCAATCAACCGGCGGAAAGAATGGGAGCAGGCGCGATGATAACAGCTTTGCTCGTCGCGGCGGCCATCGGCGCCGCGCCTGACCCGACCGAGGTCCCGGACACGCTGATCGACGACTTCAAAACGGCGTCCTTCCCGTTGAACGGCTGGACCCACCTGACCAGCGACGACACCGCCATCGTCTTCTACCTCTTTCCGGTCAAACGGCAGGCGGGTCTGCCGCGGATCAGCACCCGTCTGGAATTCACCCGCCCTCAGACCGGCGATAAGGGGCGCTACCTGTCGGTGCGGCAGGTGGACGAGATGGACTGCGTCAGCGGGCTTTCGCACAGGCTTGAGCGCACCGCCCACAAGGGCCGTAATCTGGAGGGGCCTGTGGTGGGCGAACCGGAGGCTGACGCGCCTTGGTTCGCGCCCGTCCCGGGCACGCTCGATGATGCCATCTTCAAGAGAGCCTGCGCGCCGCTCGAATAGGGCGTCGGCGGCAGGGACATCCGGAACAAGCGAAGGGGACAAGTATGGACGAAACAGTCGAGACGGTCAGACGGCGAGGGCTGATCGTCGGCCTGGGCGCCGGGGCCGCGGCGCTGGGTGCTGGCGCGGCGCGGGCGGCGCCGCCCGGAGCGGCGACGGACCCGTGGCAGGCGGCGCGCGAGCCGCAGGACGACTGGCTGGAGCTTCCCGGTCGCCACCGCATGGTGTTCGACGCCACCAGCGCCGCCGCGGCCGAGGACGCGATCGATTTCGCCGACACCTACTTCTTCGCCAACAACAAGGGCTATGGCCTGGCGCCGTCCGACCTGGCGGTGGTGATCATCCTGCGCCACTTCGCGACGCCGTTCGCCTTTAGCGACCCCGTCTGGTCGAAATACGGCCCGGCCTTCTCGGCGATGATCACCCTCAACGATCCCGCGACAGGCAAACCCGCGACGCGCAACATCCATCTTACCGCCCCGGCCAAGGCCGATCCGGAGGCCGCTTTGGCAAACTTGTCGGCGCTGGCGGCGCGGGGCGTGCGGTTCGCCGTCTGCGGCCTGGCCACAAGCAAGATCGCCGATCATCTGGCCGGCGGCGACGCCGCCAAGGCGGCGGTCATCCGCGCGGAGCTGACCGCCAGCCTCATTCCCAACGCCCGCCTCGTGCCTGCCGGCATTGTGGCGCTGAACCGGACGCAGGAGCGCGGCTACGCGATCGCGCGGATGGGGTAGGGGGCAAGGCGTTGCACGGGAACAGTTGACGTTGGTTCGCAGTCGCGGCTTTGCTGCCTTTCAAAGCGTCCCGCGCCGCCAGTTGCGCGGACGGAGGACAGGGAGGGAAGCTTATGGCCATGGCGATGGGGCTGCCGGATGTGCGTGTCGTGGGATTCGGCGCGCCGTTTCGATGGCTCGCGGGGGGGATCGTCGACATCGGCCGGGCCCCGGTGGCGGCTCTGACCTACGGACTCCTCATCGCGCTTCTCAGCTTCGGCCTTTGTTGGGCGATCTATGTCACCAACGCCGCGTTCTGGACCCTGGCCCTGAGCGGCGGCTTCGTGCTGGTCGCGCCGATGCTGGCGATGGGCATTTATGAGTGTGGCCGGCTGATCGAGGCGGGAGAGCGACCCGGCCTGGGGCGCATGCTGGTTGTCGTGGGGGCCCTGCGTGGCGACATCGCCTACCTCGGCGTCGCCCTCTCGATCATCTTCATGATCTGGGGGCAGGCGGCGCAGATCGTCTATGGCCTGTCCACCTTTGAGCTGCACCGGACATGGGACGATTTCGCCGCCTTCGCCTTCGGCTCCAGCGAAGGCCATACGATGCTCCTCACCGGCGCCCTGATCGGCGGCGTGATCGCCTTCCTGACCTACTGCCTCGTGGTGGTTTCGGCGCCCATGCTGCTGGACCGGCAGGCCAACGTGTTCGCCGCCGTCGCCACGAGCGTGCGCGCGGTGAACGTCAACTTCGGGCCGCTGCTGCTTTGGGCGGCGATCATCGCCATCCTGGTCGGCGCGGCGGCGGCGACGGGGTTTTTGGCGCTGACGGTGATCTTCCCGTGGCTGGGTTTCGCGAGCTGGCGCGCCTACCGGGATCTCGTGGACGAGGACTCAGCGCGGCCGTCGGAGGCGGTCGTGGCCTGCTAGAGCAACATCCGATACGCCCAAATTATTCCATCCGCCTCTCAACATAATCCCGGACTTGCGCGGGCGCCCCGGACCCCTCCGCTTCAGGTCAGGGTCACCGCATAGACCAGGTCGTCCGACCGCGCCCGGCTGACCCGCCATTCGACCTTGAGGTCCTGCAGCGATACGGCCAGCCTGTCGATCAGCAGGATCGGCGTTCCCGCCGCCACCCCGAGGTCCGCCTCGTCCCGCGCCGTCGCGGCCACCGCGCTGAGTTCCTCCTGGGCTGAGACGATGTTGATGCGGTACTCTGTCTGGTAGAGCGAATAGAGGGTGTTGGGCAGGGGCGAGCGTTTCTCGATTCCGGGGAAATGGGCGGCCGGCAGGATGATCAGTTCACGGATAGCCGGGCGACCGTCGATAAGGCGGATGCGATCGATTTCGACCACCCGGTCGCCCCGGGTCAGGTCCAGCTTCGCTTGTTCCGCAGCACGTGCCGCACGGATTTTCACCACTCCCTTGCCGCGCGTCGGGGTCAGCCGCTCGCCACCGGGCCGGGCCATTCGAAAAAACCGGAACAGCGCCCGCTCCTGGGTGTGCTCGGCGATGAACGTCCCCTTGCCCTGGCGCCGCTCCAGGAGATTCTCCGCCGTCAGGGCGTCGAGCACCTTGCGCACCGTTCCTTGGCTGACGCCGAGCTCCCGGGCCAGGGCCTGCTCGCTCGGCAGCGCCTCACCAGGTTTCCACACGCCCTGGACGACCTTGCGCACGATGATGTCATGCACCTGCCGATAGAGCGGTCGATAGCCGGCAATATCGCTCACGGATATCCGTTCCCTGCGGTTCGAGACAAGCTAGGTGGCAGGCAGGCGTCTGTCCATGCTTTGACTTCTATCTTACAACTGACTGATAGAATGACCGGGGCGGAGCGCCGGCCGACCCGCCGCGCCTCCGAGGCGGCGGCGCCCGCCAATTCGACAGGACGCCGTCATTTGTCGTTCACCTGTTGCAGTCTTACAACTCTTTTATAAGACTCAAGGGTTGCGACGTGGAAACGGTCCCGCTAGCGTCCAACGGTAATAATGCGGCGCTGGGCAAGGCCGGAACCGCGCGAGATCAAATCGGGGACGAAACGAACCATGTCAATCACTCCTTCCGTGTCGATGCATTCGTCGCGCGTCGCGCGTCGTGTCCTGATGGGCGCCGCGGCCCTCGGCGCCCTGGCGACCGTGGCCTCGGCCGAAACGGCGACTCCGGCCTCGGCCGACTCCTCGACGAAGATCGGCGAAGTGGTCGTCGTCGCCCGTCACCGGCTGGAATCTCTGCAGAGCGTGCCGATCGCCATCTCGGTGGTGGACGGCGCCCAGGCGGCGTCGAAGAACCTCAACGATGTTCAGGACATCAGCGCGCAGGTGCCGGTGGTGGATTTCCGCACCAGCGCCTCCAACAAGGACCAAACCATCTTCATTCGCGGGGTGGGCACCATCTCCACCTCGCCGGGCGTCGAGCCATCGGTTTCGACGGTTATCGACGGAGTGGTGATCGCGAGAGCCGGCGCCGCCACCCTGGATCTGCTGGATCTCGACCACATCGAGGTTCTTCGTGGCCCGCAGGGCACGCTGTTCGGCAAGAACGCCTCGGCTGGCGTGATCAATATCGTCACCAAAGCCCCGTCCTCGACACCTGGGGGCTATCTCGACGCCGCGGGCTATACCGGCGGTGAATACCGTGTCAGCGGCGGCGTGACCGGACCGATCGTCGCGAACAAGCTGAAGGGCCTGCTCACCGCCTTCGTCGCCGCCTTCGACGGGAACGTCAATAACGTCACCCTTGGTCAGAAGGTCAACGGCTACCAGAACGAGGGCCTCAAGGCGAAGTTCGTAGCCACCCCGTCCGGCGCCCTCACGCTCACGCTGGCCGCGGACTACACCCACTCGTTCGAGGATATCCCGACGGGCGTCTGGGCCACCACCAGCCGCGTCGCCTATCCCACCGGCGCCGTGAGCAGCTTCCCTGCCTTCGCAACCCAAATGGCCGCTGAGGGCGTGACCCCCTCGGCCGACAACACCAAGATCGCCGCCGACGTGAGGAGCCGGGCATCCGACGACAATGGCGGGGTCTCGCTGCAGGCGGATTGGGAGCTCGGCGGCGGCTACCTCGTCACCTCGATCACCGCCTACCGGGATTGGCAGAATGTCCAGCATCAGGACTACGACCAGATGGCCGTGGCCACCTCGACCTATCCGGGAATCCAGGACATCGGCCACCTGAGCTTCCATCAGGTTTCCGAGGAACTGCGCTTGGCGTCGCCCAAGGGGCGTCTGGTCGATTACGTCGTGGGCGCCTATGTTCTCGATGGCGTCGATCACGAGACCTATGAGCGCGATGTCACAATGATCGGGGGCGCCACCCCGGGTCTCAACAGCGGCGTCGGCCACTATGGCTCGAAGGATATCAACTACGCCCTGTTCGGCGAAGCCAATGTGAACCTCACACCAGGATTCCGCGTCATCGGCGGCGGTCGCGTGATCTGGGACGATCTGTCATTCTACAACACCCGCGTTTCGACCCAACCGGCGGCGATTACCGCCGTCCAGCCGAGCTTCTCGGCCAACGGATCGGAGACCAAGAACGGCTTCGCCGGCCGCGCCGGGCTGCAGTACGACATCGCGCCGCATGTGATGGCCTACGCCACCTACTCCCACGGCTATAAAGGCCCGGCCTACAACGTCTTCTTCAATCAGACCGCGACCGTGACGGCGCCGCTCAATCCTGAAACCTCGAACGCCTATGAAATCGGCTTCAAGGGGCGTTTCCTGGATCAGAAAATTCAGGCGGACGTAACGGCCTTCCGCACCGACTTCAGCAACTATCAGGCCAATTCAACCTTCCTGGTCGCCGGCGCCCTGGTGACCAATCTTGTCAACGCCGGCTCCGTGCGGACCCAGGGCTTCGAGGGGGATTTCACCGCCAAGCCGATCCACGGCCTGACCCTGGATCTCAACCTGATCTATGACGACGCCAAGGTGGTGAACTTCCCCTGCCCCACGGGCGCGGCGGCGAGCTGCAATATCAATGGCGGCCACTTGCCCTTCGCGCCGGAATTCAAGTCGCACCTCCAGGGTGACTATCGCGCGCCCCTCTCCTCCAAGTTCGATGTGGACCTGGAGACCGACTTCAACTGGCAATCCTCGACCCAATACCAGCTGTCGCAGATTCCCCAGGGAATCCAGGGCGCCTACGGTATCTGGAACGCCTCGGTGGGCCTGTTCGAGGACAAGGCGGGCCTGTCCGCCCGGGTGCTGGTCAAGAACATCGCCGACCAGCACTATTCGTCCTATCTGGCCCCCGGCAACGAGGGATCCACCGGCATCGTCCGCTGGGTTCCCAGGGACAACTCGCGCTATGTCGGCGTCGACGTCCGCAAAACGTTCTAGTCTCGTCGGGTAGCGCGACCGGTCAGAAACCGGGAGCGCCGATCCGGCGGCGATCCGGACGGTGATAGGTCCGCGGCATGCGCCGCGGATCGCGGCGCGGGGTGGCGGCGATCATGGATGTCAACGAACGCGCGGAGGGCTTCGATCTGGTCCTGTCGGGGCAGGTGCTGGTCCGACATCGGCCGGACTCGCCCTTCGCCTTCGTCGGCGCGGGCGAACCTGCGATCCAGATGCGCAATGGCAACTTCAAGATCGAAGACTACGTCAGCGCCCGCGTCCCCCTTACCCACGCCGTCCTGTCTCTAAAGGACGGCGTGGCGACCATTGCCCTGAGCCCTGCGCCGGGACAGCCGGCGCGGCTCAATTTGATCGTCGACGGCGACGGGCCCGACGCCGTGATCCGGTTCGAGAGCCACGATTCGACGATCAATCGACTTTGGCTGCGCTTCCCAGCGGAGGCTGGCGAGAAGGTGTGGGGCGGCGGCGAGCAGATGTCCTACTTCGACCTGCGCGGCCGGCGGTTTCCCCTGTGGACCTCCGAGCCGGGGGTCGGGCGCGACAAGTCGACCTTTTTGACCTTCCAGGCGGATCAAGCCGGGGCGGGGGGCGACTATTTCAACACCAACTATCCCCAGCCAACCTGGTTGTCGTCGCGGCGCTACGCCCTGCATGTCGAGACCACCGCCTGGTCGGCCTTCGATTTCCGTCATGATGATTTCCACGAGGTCGAGGTCTGGGCGATTCCCGAACGGGTCGAACTCTGGACCCGCGAAAGCTTCGCCGGCCTCGTCCGCGCCCTGTCCGACCGGTTCGGCCGCCAGCCGCCCCTGCCGACCTGGGTGATGGAGGGCGCGATCATCGGTCTGAAGGCCGGCGATGAGAGCTTCGCCCGGCTGGAAGCCTATAGGGCGGCTGGCGCGGCAATCTCGGGCATCTGGTGCGAGGACTGGGTGGGCGTGCGCCAGACGAGCTTCGGTCGTCGTCTGTTCTGGGATTGGAAATGGAATCCGGCCCGCTATCCGGGGCTTGATTGCCGGATCGCGGACCTGCGCCGCGAGGGCGTTCGGTTTCTGGGCTACGTCAATCCCTACCTCTGCGTCGACGGCACGCAGTTTCCGGTGGCGGCGGCGGCGGGCTTTCTGGCCCTGCGGCCCGACGCGGACACCCCCTATCTGGTGGATTTCGGGGAATTCACCTGCGGCGTTGTCGATTTCACCAATCCGGCCGCCGCGGCCTGGTTCGAGGACGCGGTGATCGGCCGAGAGATGATCGACTTCGGCCTCTCGGGCTGGATGGCCGACTTCGGCGAGTACCTGCCCCATGACGCGCGTCTGGCCAGCGGCCTGGACGGGATGTTGGCCCACAACGCCTGGCCGACGATCTGGGCCGAGGTCAACGCCCGGGCGGTGGCGCGGCGCGGCAAGACCGGCGAGATCCTGTTCTTCATGCGCGCTGGGTTCACCGGTGTTCAGAGCTTCTGTCCGCTGCTCTGGGCCGGTGATCAGTCGGTGGACTTCTCGCGCCACGACGGGCTTCAGACCGTGATCTGCGGCGCCCTTTCGTCGGGCCTGCTGGGCAACGCCTATCATCACAGCGACATCGGCGGTTACACCAGCCTGTTCGGCAACGTCCGCACCGCCGAACTCATCCAGCGCTGGAGCGAAATGGCCGCCTTCACCCCGGTGATGCGCTCGCACGAGGGAAACCGGCCGGACGACAACCTCCAGATCGACCACGATCCGGAGGTCCTCAGCCACTTCGCCCGCATGACCCGGGTCTATCGTCATCTGGCGCCCTATCTGGGCGAACTGTCGAAGGAGGCGTCCTTGACAGGCCTGCCGGTCCAGCGGCCCCTGTTCCTCCACTTCGAGGACGACCCGCGCGCCTATGACAGCCAGACGGTCTATCTCTACGGTCCGGACCTCCTGGTCGCCCCGGTGATCGCCGCCGGCGCGGTGAGCTGGACGGTCTATCTGCCGGCGGGCGCCGACTGGGTCCATGTCTGGACCGGCGCGGTCCATCAGGGCGGCGCCGAGGTCCGGGTCGCCGCGCCGATCGGCCAGCCGCCAGTGTTCTCCCGCGCGGGGAGCGCCCACTCTCCCCTTTTCGCCGGCCTGGCGAGCCTTTGAACGCCCCGCCCGGCGGCCTTTGGACCGCACGCAATCGTCTGATCCTTGGGATGCTGATCTTCGGCGGCATGCTGAACTACGCCGACCGCCAGATCATCGCCGTGCTCAAGCCGATGCTCCAGGAGGATCTGCGCTGGACCGACGCCGACTACGGGCGCCTGACCGCGGTCTTCCAATTCGCCTCCGCCGTAGCCCTGCTGGGGTCGGGCTGGCTGGTCGACCGCCTCGGCTGGCGCCGGGCCAATCCCTGGGCCGTGGGCGCCTGGAGCCTGGCGGCCATGGCCCACGCGGTCGCCCGGACGGTCGGACAGTTCACGCTTGCCCGGGCGGCCCTGGGCGCCAGCGAAGCCCTGGGCACCCCGACGGCGGTCAAGACCATAGCGGCGGTGTTCCGCGCCGAGGAGCGGTCCTTGGCCTTCGGGATCATGAACGCGGCCAATACGCTCGGCGCCATCGTCACACCCCTGTTGATTCCCCTGCTGGCCCTGAAGATCGGCTGGGCGCGGTCGTTCCTGGTCACCGGTGGACTGGGCCTGGTGTGGGTAACGGTCTGGCTGATCACGGCGCCGGGCGGACGCGGCGCCGACGTCGCCCCGGTCCACGTCGATGGACCTCCGCCCGAGACCGTTCGCTGGACCGTGGTGCTCACCGATCGCCGCACCTGGGCGATAGCCGGCGCCAAGGTGCTGTCCGATCAGGTTTGGTGGCTGCTGCTGTTCTGGATGCCGGACCTGTTCCACCGGGTGTTTCACCTGGGTCTGAACGCTTTCGGCGTTCCCCTCGCCATCATCTACGCCTGCGCGGCGGTCGGCTCATTGGCCGCGGGCTACGCCTCCACCCGAATGCTCGAGGCGGGCTTTAGCCTCGACGCGGCGCGCAAGATCACCCTGCTGGCTGCGGCGGTGCTGGTGATTCCCGTGTGGTTCGTGCCCTATGTGGGCAGCTACTGGCTGGCGACGGCGATCCTCGGCCTGACCCTGGCGGCCCACCAGGGCTTCTCGACCAATATCTTCGCCCTGGCCACCGACATCTCACCGGCCCCCCGCGTGGCGACCGTGATCAGCGTCGGCGCCTTTTGCGGCAACCTCGCCGGCATGGTCATACTCCAGGCCGCGGGCTGGGTGCTCGGATCGGGCTGGGGCTACGGACCCCTGCTGACTGTGGCCTCGGTGTCCTACCTGCTGGCGGTCGGTTGGATCCAGCTGCTGCTGCCCCGCATCGTCGCGGCGGAACCCGCGGCTGAACCAGCGCCGGACCCCGCCTGACGTCGAGGCCGCGACGGAGGTCAGGCCGCGCCGATGCAGACGTATTTGGTGTCGAGATACTCCTCCAGGCCCTGATGGCCGCCCTCGCGGCCAAGACCGGACTCCTTCATCCCGCCGAAGGGGGCGGCGGCGACGGAGGGCAGGCCGTCGTTGACCGCGACGATGCCGCAGTCCAGCGCCTCGACGACCCGGAACATGCGTCCGATGTCCCGGGTGAAGACATAGCCGGCCAGTCCGACCGCCACGGCGTTGGCCATTCGGATCGCTTCAGCCTCCGTCTCGAACTGGATCAAGGCCGCGACCGGCCCGAAGATCTCGGCCTGAAAGATCTCCATGGCCTGGGTGACGCCGGTCAGCACCGTTGGGGCGTAGAACAGCCCTCCCCGGGCGTGGCGCGATCCTCCGGTCAGGGCGCGCGCGCCTGACGCGACCGCGTCGGAAACCAGCCGCTCGACCTTGGCGATGGCCTCTGCGTTGATGAGGGGGCCCACGGCGACGCCATCCTTGTCGCCGACGCCCACCGCCAGGGCGGCGGTCCGTTCGGCAAGGCGTCGGGTGAAGGATTCATGGATTCCCGCCTGGACGAAGATGCGATTGGCGCAAACGCAGGTCTGGCCGGCGTTGCGGAACTTGGCGGCGATGACGCCCTCGACGGCCTGATCGAGGTCGGCGTCGTCGAACACCAGAACCGGCGCATTGCCGCCCAACTCAAGGGCGAGTCGTTTCACCGTGCCGGCGCATTGCCGATAGAGCAGCTTGCCGACCTCGGTCGAGCCGGTGAAGGACAACACCCTCACCGTCGGGCTTTCGCAAAGCGCCAGGCCCGCGCCCTGGGGGTCGCTGGTGGTGACGACGTTGAACACCCCGGGCGGTACGCCCGCCGCCTCTGCGAGCTTCGCCAGGGCCAGGGCGCAGAGCGGAGTCTCCTCCGCCGGCTTGACCACCAAGGTGCAGCCCGCCGCCAGGGCCGCGCCGGCCTTGCGGGCAAGCATCGCGATGGGGAAGTTCCAGGGGGTGATGGCCGCCGCCACGCCGGCGGCCTGGCGCAAGGTGAGGTAACGCTTGGACGCCATCGTCGGAGGGATAACATCGCCATAGGCGCGCTTGGCCTCCTCGGCGAACCAGTCAAGGAAGCTGACGCCGAAGGCGACCTCGCCGCGGGCCTCGGCCAGGGGCTTGCCCTGTTCGGCGGTCATCAGCCGCGCCAATGGCTCCTGATCGGCCAGGATCAGGGCGCCCCAGCGATGGAGAATGGCGGCGCGATCATAGGCCGTTCTCGCCGACCAGGCGGGCAGGGCCGCCGCGGCGGAATCGATCGCGTCGCGAACGTCATCGGGCGTCAGGTCGGCGACCCGGCCGACGATGTCGCCGGTTGCCGGGTTAATCACCGGAAAGGTTATTTCCCCGGGGATCCATCGCCCGCCGATAAAGGCCGAGGTCGGGTATGAAGGAGACATGGTCGCGCTCTTGGGCTGCGTGTGGGGCCGGACGCTATCCGGGACGGAAGAGGACGACCGCGGTCAGCACCAGGGCGCCGATCCAGACGGTCTCGACGATCATCACCGCGATCGGTCGCCAGCCCACGGCGGCGAGGGCCTTGAAGGAGGTCTTCATGCCCAGGGCGGAGATGGCCATCACCAGGCAGCCGCTCGACAGCACCGAGGCGCCGCTCACCGCCGCCTTGGGCAGCCAGCCCAGGCTGTTGATCGCGACGAGCACCGCGAAGCCGATCAGGAACATCGGCACGGGCGGCTTGGCGCCGGGTCCGTCCTTGGCGCCGCGTCGGGCCAGGAAGGCGATGCCGAACACCACTGGAAGCAGCATGCTGACCCGCAGGAGCTTGACATAGGTGGCCACGTCGCCGGTCTGGGGCGAGATCGAATAGCCCGCACCCACCACCTGGGCGACGTCGTGAATGGTGCCGCCGAGAAACACCCCGGCCTGAACGTGGCTCAGTCCGATGGACACGGCCAGCAGGGGGTAGGTGATCATCGCCAGGGTCGACAAGGCGGTCACCGTCACCACCGTCAGGATCGTGTCCCGTTCGATGTCCCGGTCGCGGGGCAGCACCGAGGCGATCGCCAGGGCCGCCGAGGCCCCGCAGATTCCCACCGCGCCTCCCGACAGGATGCCGAAGGATCGCTTCAGGCCAAGGGCGCGCGCCGCGAGAGTTCCCATAAGGAGGGTGCTGATCACGCCGATCACGACCGTGACAATCGGCATCAGGCCCAGGCCGATGATCTGGGACAGGGTGATCCGGGCGCCGAGCAAAGCCACGCCGACACGGAGCACGGTCTTGGAGGACACCTCGATGCCGGCGACGCAGCGTCCCTCCTCATGAAGGAAGTGGAACGCCATGCCGATCAGCAGGGCGAACAGCATGACGGGGGCCGTGTAGTGCTGGGAAAGCCAGGTCGCCGCCAGGCCGATGGTGCCGGCGACCGCGAGCCCCGGATAGACTCGGGTCAGCATGTCGCGCCAACGGACCCATCCCGCACCCGTCGGGGCGGGGGCGGCTTGGGTGACGAGCCCCTCCATGCCGTCATAAGACTGGAACAGGGCGTGGGCGGAGGCGGCATCGGTGTCGAGGTCGTTGATCATCGGGCCCGCGCCGCCAGGCTCGAAGGGGGCTGGCCGATCACGCGTCGAGCGCCTCG
>CAIQDO010000397.1 GCA_903870555.1 uncultured Caulobacteraceae bacterium | reverse complement strand
GAAGCATGGCTGAAAATAGGGGAACCTTGTCATTTCCGCCAGAGGCGATCCGGCGCACCCTGTGTTTGTTCCTCCACCCGTTCAAGGCAGTTCCAACATGGCCGATACGCTCACCATCGTCTTCCCGCTCTATCCCGGCGTGACTCACCTGGATTTCACCGGTCCGCATCAGGTCCTCAGCCGCCTGCCGGGCGCGCGCGCGATCGCGGCGAGCGCCCAGGGCGGCTCGATCGAGGCGGATGGCCTGACGTTCGGAAACCTGGCGCGTCTGGCCGACGTCGACACCTGTGACGTGCTGTCCGTCCCCGGCGGCTATGGTTGCGCCGCCGCGATGGGTGACCCGGCCTATCTGGAAGCGATCCGCAGGCTGGCCGGCGGCGCCCGCTACATCACATCGGTTTGCACCGGATCGCTCATCCTCGGCGCGGCCGGCCTGCTGCGTGGCCGACGGGCGGCCTGCCACTGGGCCTGGCGACACATGCTGAGCGATTTCGGCGCGATCCCGGACGCTGCCCGGGTGGTGCGGGACGGCGACATTTTCACGGGCGGCGGGGTGACGGCGGGGATCGACTTCGCCCTGACCCTTGCCGCCGAAATCGCCGGGCGCGACGTCGCCGAGGCCATCCAGCTGGCCATCGAATACGCGCCCGCCCCCCCATTCGACAGCGGTCGGCCGGAACTGGCGTCTCCGAGGGTTCTGGCCAGAGTCAGAGCGACCATGGCCTCGGGCGAAGCCGAACGCCGGACCGCGATCGAGAGCGCGGCCCGGGCCCTGACGGCGTCGACCTGACCGACCGCCGAGCCCCACCACGTCACGATCGGAAAATTTCATCCGTTCGTACTTATAAATTGATTTTATCGATAATTCTGCTCGTCGAGAGCCGGTCTGTGCAAAATGACGGCGCGCCGCCTGTTCCTTAGGCGGTCGCTCCGATTTACCAGAGTGGGAACGCTGTTGCGTGGAACCGAGTCGAGGACAAGCCTACCAGGGGCGAGGCCGGAACGCGGGGATGGCGCGGCGATCTGGAGTTCGAACTCCACGGTTTTTAAGTTGACGGTTAGGGTCCAGGACCTCGGCTTGATTTCGCCGAGCCGCACCGGCCGAAGCGAGAGGTTGAATGGCTATATTTGCATCCTACCCGTGGCTGGCGCCGCTTGTCGCCATGCTCGCCGCGGGATTGCTGGCCGGTTTCGCGGCCGGCCTTTTCGGTATTGGCGGCGGTTTTGTTGTGGTGCCGGCCCTGCTCGTGGTCCTGCCCTTGCTGCACGGTTCGAAATCCGAATACGCCCACGTGGCGATCGGCACCTCCGCGGCCACGATCATCGTCACCTCGATCCGCTCGGTGACAGCGCACGCCAAGCGCGGCGCCGTGGACTTCCAGATCCTCAAGGACTGGGCGCCCTGGCTCGTCGCCGGCTGCGCCCTGGGCGTGGTCCTGGCCGGACACATCGACGGCCGGATTCTAACGGCCATTTTCGGCACGGGCGTTCTGCTGATGTCCATCAACTTCCTGGTGCCGAAACTCGGCAACAAGGTGCTGACCGACAAGATGCCATCCGGGCCTCTGCTGGCCGGCATCGCCGGCGGCCTGGGCGTGTTCTCCTCCCTGCTCGGCATCGGCGGCGGCACGATCGCCATCATGGTGATGACCTTTTGCGGTCGGACCATTCACCGCGCCATCGCCACCGCCTCCGGAATGGGAACGCTGATCGCCGTCCCGACCACCATCGGCTTTGCGATCATCGGTTTCGGCCATCACGGTCTGCCCTGGGGATCGCTCGGCTACATCAACCTGCCGGCTGCCCTGGTCGTGGCGTCGATGTCGGTTCTCACCGCGCCCATGGGCGTGGCGGTCGCGCACAAGTTGCCATCGGGCCCCCTCAAGCGCATCTTCGGATTGTATCTGATTTTCATTGGCGCCTTGATGATCCAAAAGGCCTTCAAGGCCTAGGCTCGCAGCCCCTGTTCCGCCCGGGCGATCGGGCGACCGCACTCAAAAGGAGACTCCCATGGCCAGCCTTCCCGTCAATCCGGAAACCCAGGACGACCTGCTCAGCCGCGGCTACTCCCGCCGCCAGCTCGCCAGGATCGTCGGCGTGTTCGGCCTCGGCGCCGCCGCCGCGGCGACCATGGGCCGGCCGGCCTGGGCCTCGGCAGGCACCCCTGACGCCGCTCCGAACGCCAAGGTCCGGATCGGCGCCAACGAATGCTGGACCGGACCCTTGGCTCCCGGTCAGGCCGCCGCCGCCGCCATCATCGCGTCGGGCAACCGTTACTCGCCTCATGATGAACGCGGCGACTTCATCAAGGCGGTGATGCAGGTCGAGGGCGTGCCCTATAGCCACGTCGCCCCCTGGCCGGGCTCGAGCGACCCCTTGTCCCGCTCGGTGGTCACCTTCTGCTCGCCGACGCGCGGCCTGGTCACCGCCGACCCGACCTTCGAACTGGCCGGCCGCACGGCGCAATGGCTCGGCGCGCCGCTGAAGCAAGTCCCGCTCAAGGCGGACTACTCTCATGACGTCAGGGCGATGCTGGCCGCCGATCCGAACGCCGGGCTCTATTATATCTGCACGCCCAACAACCCCACCGGCACGATCACGCCGCTGGCCGATATCGAGTGGCTGATCGCCAACAAGCCGGCCGGCTCGATGGTGCTGGTCGACGAGGCCTACACCCACTTCGCCGGCGTCCCGACAGCGTCCTACCTGGCCGCCGCCGACAAGGACGTGATCGTCATGCGCACCTTCTCGAAGATCTTCGGCATGGCGGGAATGCGCATGGGCTACATCATGGCCCGGCCGGACCTCATCGCCAAGATGATGCGCTACGACGGCGGCATGCAGTCGGGCGCCCTACCCCTGCCGTCCCTCGCCTGCGCCACCGCCAGCCTGACCGCCGCCGATCTGATCGCCGGTCGTCGCAAGGAGATGCAGGAAGCCCGCGGCCTCGCGCTCGAACACCTGAAGAAGCGCGGCCTGGACGTCCATCCGACCAACGCCAACATGTTCATGATCGATTGGAAGTCCAAGCCCGCCAGTCAGATGCAGGCGGCCTTCCGCACCCAGAGCATCGAGATTGGCCGGTCGTGGCCGATCTGGCCGACCGTGTCCCGCGTGACGGTCGGTTCGATGGACGAAATGAAGCTGTTCTGCGAGGCGCTCGACAAGGTCTGGGCCGCCTGAGTCCTTCAACCTGACGCTCCAGGCGAGGAACTTCTGCGCGAAAACCCATGGTCGTGTTACCATGGGCCATGAGCGACGACGCCCCCCCCGCCCCGGACAAGAAGTCCGCCACGGAAATTCTCGCGGCCCTGGTGGCTCAACGTAAGGCGGGCGGCGCATCGCCCGGCGCGCGCGGCGGCGGACAGAGGGATTCAGAGCGTATCGCCGCGGCCCGATCGGCCGCCAAGTCAAAGCCCGCGCTGCGAAAGTAACCCGGCGGGCGTCGCCCGAACCTGAGCTCCCATGCCACTCTTCGCCGCCGCTGACGCCGATCTCGAAACCATCGCCGCCCTGGTGAATCGCGCCTATCGCGGAACGGAAGGCTGGACCCACGAGGGCGAGCACCTCGGTGGGCCGCGGACCGAGGCGGACACCTTGCGTCGGGACCTGGCGGCGGCGCCGGACGCCCGGGTTATGACCCTGCGGGATTCGCCGGACAGCGAGATCCTCGGCGTGGTGTGGCTTGAGCCGGCCACGCCCCCCATCTGGTATCTGGGCATGCTGGCTGTCCGTCCAGACATCCAGGATCGCCAACTGGGCCGCGCCCTGCTCACCGCCGCCGAGACCCTGGCGGCGCAAAGGGGCGCCGGACGCGTGCGCATGACCGTGCTGAACGTCCGGGACACGCTGGTCGCCTGGTACGAACGCCGGGGATACGTCCGGACCGGCGAAGTCCAGCCCTTCCCCTACGAGGACGGGAGCTTGGGCGTCCCGAAGCGGGACGATCTCGGCTTCGTCATTCTCGAAAAGGTTCTGGCCGAACCGACGTGAGCGACACGCAACTTCAGCCCGCTGGCCCCGAACGACGCGAAGGCCCCAACCGGGAACCTGTCTCGCCGACGCGATGGCTTATCGTCATCATCGGATTCATGATCGTCGTGGTGGCGGCGTCCACCACGGCCTACATGGCGGCGGGTTGGAGCTTCGGCGACGCGCTCTATATGGTTCTGCTGACGGTCTACACCGTCGGTTACCGGGAAGTCAGGCCGGTTGACACCACCTACCTGCACACCGTGACGATCGCCACGATCGTCCTGGGCTGCACGGGCATGATCATGGTCACCGGCTTCCTGGTGCAGGCCCTGACCTTCTCCCAAGTTCAACGCTTGCTGGGCGGAAATCGCGTGAAGAGCAATATCGAGAAGCTTCGGGACCATGTGATCATCTGCGGCTTCGGGCGGATCGGCACGATGCTGTCGCGCGACCTGTCCCAGGGCGGCGCGCCCTTCGTCATCCTCGATCACGACGAGGCGCGGCTGGCCGAGGCCCGGTCGATGGGCTACCTCTGCTGGGCCGGCGACGCCACCGACGAGGATATCCTGAGGGCGGCAGGCATTGAACGGGCCCGGGTCCTCGCGACGGTGCTGCCGTCCGACGCCGCCAACGTTTTCATCACGCTCAGTGCGCGCAGCCTCAATCCCAACCTGCAGATCATTGCCCGTGGCGAGGCGCCGTCAACCGAAAGCAAGCTGTTGCAGGCGGGCGCCAAT
>CAIQDO010000396.1 GCA_903870555.1 uncultured Caulobacteraceae bacterium | reverse complement strand
GGGAGGCGCGGGTGATCGGCTGGGATCGCACCGCTCCGGAAAAACGGGCCCTGCGCATCGCCGCGATTCGCGAGGCCTATGAGGAGGCTGGCATCCTGCTGGCGCGGCACGCCGACGGAGAGACTTTCCGCGGCGACGAGCGCGCCGGCCCGGCCCGCGACGATGTCGCCCATGACCGGCGCGCCTTCCTGGACCTGGTCACCGAACTCGACGTCCTTCTCGACCTCGACGCCCTGACCGTGTTCGCCCGCTGGGTGACCCCGGCCATGATGCACAAGCGCTTCGACACCTGGTTTTATGTCGCCGCGGCGCCCGCCGAACAGCTCGCGACCTGCGATGGCTGGGAGACCGTCGACGCCGAGTGGATCGCGCCTTCGGAAGCCTTGCGCTTGGCCGAGGCCGGCGAGCGGACGGTGATCTTCCCGACCCGAATGAACCTGCAGCTGCTGGCAGAGGCGGACGACGCTCTCGACGCGGTGGTCCGTGCCGCCGCCCGCACGCTGGTCACCGTCTTGCCGGTCGTCAACCAGACAACCGACGGCCCCGTCCTGGTCATCCCGCCGGACGCAGGCTACGGCGCGGTGGTCGAACCGATGTCGCGGGTCAGGTAGCGGCGGTCAGACTACGAACTGCTCGGTCAGCATCCGTTCCTCAAGGCTGCGCCCGGCGTCGAACAGGATAGACAGGCTGATTGTGCGGTCCTCGACCACGTCGACACGGCTCACGTGACGCACCTCGACGTTGTCGGCCACGGCGCTGACGGGCCGCTTCGCCGATTCGAGGACGTCGAATCGCACGCGCGCGTGGTGCGATAGCAGGGCGCCCCGCCAGCGGCGCGGCCTGAAGGCGCTGATCGGAGTCAGGGCCAGCACCTGGGCGTTCAGTGGAATAATGGGGCCGTGCGCCGACAGGTTGTAAGCGGTCGACCCGGCCGGCGTGGCCACAAGCGCTCCGTCGCAGATCAGTTCGTCCAGGCGTGTGCGTTCGTCGATGACGATGCGCAGCTTGGCCGCTTGGCGCGTTTCGCGAAGCAGGCTGACATCGTTGATGGCCAGCGCGTCATGCACGACACCGCGAATATCGATGGCCGTCATTCTCAGGGGATGAATGATCGCCTGCTCGGCGCCGGTGATCCGTTCGACGAGTCCCTCCTCGTCGTAGTCATTCATCAGGAAGCCTACCGAGCCGCGATTCATGCCGTAGATCGGCCGGCGGGCGGCCAGGTTTCGGTGCAGCACCTCAAGCATGAAGCCGTCGCCGCCCAAGGCCACCACCACGTCCGCCTCGTCCTCGGGGACATCGCCATGCACCGCCACCAAGCGTACACGCGCGTCCTGCGCCTCGGGCCAGTCGCTGGCGACGAAGGCGAGGGTTGGCGCGACGGTTTGGAAGGGGACCGACATCGACGGGCAAGAGACGTGCAGGACCGCGCCATGTCAAATGGCTGTTCGCCCGAGCAACGCCGCGGCCCCGAGATCAGACCCACGGTGTGAGGGCCGGGGGTTGGCGCTGGGCCGTGTCATCCCCATGTTGCCGCCTGGGCCGCCTTTCGCGCGTGACCTCAACCCGGGAGATATCGATGAAGGCAATCGCATTGGTCTTGGCGCTCACCTTGGCGGGCGCCGGCGCGGCTGGAACGGCCGAGGCGCGGGGCTGCGTGCGCGGCGCCATTGTCGGCGGGGTCGTCGGCCATTTCGCCGGCCATCACGCCCTGCTCGGCGCGGCCGCGGGTTGCGCCATCGGCCATCACTACGGCTCCCGCCACGACCGTCACTATCGCCGCTACTAGGCTGGGTTCGCCGGGGGAGCGCCTCCCGGCGGTCTCCTTGACGTCGGTCGCCCGCACTTGACGCCGGACGTTCGCGGCGCGACGTTCGGGGTCACCCGATATTGGGAATGAATTGCGCTAGGGAGAACCCGCAATGGCGGATGGATCGCTCGGACCTTCGACCTCCCTCAAAGGCAAGGTCTCCGCCGAGGAATGGCAGGCTCGCGTGGATCTGGCGGCCCTGTACCGCCTCGTCGCCCTCTTCGGCTGGGACGATATGATCTACACCCATATCTCGGCGCGCCTGCCGGGACCCGATCATCACTTCCTGATCAATCCCTACGGCCTGTTCTTCGACGAGATCACCGCTTCGTCACTGGTCAAGATCGATCTGAACGGCGCGATCCTTCAGGAGACCCCGTACTTCATCAATCCGGCCGGATTCACCATTCACTCCGCCGTCCACGCCGCCCGCGACGACGCCCATTTCGTCATGCACCTGCACTCCGACCAGGGTGTGGCGGTGTCCGCGCAGAAGGAAGGCCTGCTGCCTCTCAGCCAGCATGCGCTGATCTGCCTGCCGCGGCTCGGTTATCACGACTACGAGGGCATCGCGCTGAACCCCGAGGAGAAGGACCGGCTGGTCCATGACCTCGGGGACAACATGATGATGTTGCTGCGCAACCACGGCACCCTGACGATCGGCAGGACGGCTGCCGATTGCTGGACGCACATGTTCTTCCTTGAGCGGGCCTGCAAACAGCAGGTGATGGCCCTCAGCGTCGGCCGGGACAATGTGCTGATCGCGCCCCGGGCCAGCCAGGACGAGGTTCGCTCCCAGGTCAGCCGCGGCGTCGGTGGGGCCCTGGCGTGGCCGGGCTGTCTGCGCCGCCTTGACCGTCTGAACCCCGGTTACGACTCCTGACGACGACCCCGCCCCCTATTTCGGCGGCGGGGCCGGCCTTTACGCCTGGACATACCAGCAATACGGAGACTTTGTCATTTTTCCCGACGCGAATATCGAGGAAGGATTCGCCGAAACCAAGACCTTCAGCTTCGGTTTCAACTGCCGGGCCGGCCTGGTT
>CAIQDO010000395.1 GCA_903870555.1 uncultured Caulobacteraceae bacterium | reverse complement strand
TCGTCACGCCGATCGGCGGGGCCGACATGACCGTCACCCAGGGCAGGAGCAACGCGGGATCGACCAGCCGTGAAAAGTGCCAGCCGCAGAACAGCGTCACGGCCGCGAAGGCCCCAGCGGACACCAGCGCAGGCCAGAGTTCAGCGCGGACGCCAGCGGCGGTCACCGCGACGCCCGTATTCGCGCTTCCCGCCTCGCGCCGCACCCCGATCTCCTCCTTGGGTTTGATGAAAAATGGCCTAGGCCATCGTGTTCAGCCACCCCGGCATTGAAACACGCGCCGTGGGCAAAATAACAAAACAGCGTTGCGACGCCCAGAGCCGACTTTGCGGTCCCGTCCGCGCGCCCGCGTCCATCGATCGCCACCGGACCTTCATTCCAGGAGACCCGACATGACCTCAGCCAATATTGCTCTCGCCGCACTGACCAGCGTCGTTCTCGCCGCCAGCGCCGCCGCCGCGGCCTCGACAGAGGCGCACATCACCTATGCGGCGGTCGACGCCTGGGACCCGGTCGTGCTGCTCGATATCGGCACACGCAACGTCAACGAGGTCCGCGGGGACCAGTGGAGCGACGGCTCGCCGCTATCCGCCGATCTCAGCAGCCAAAGCGGTTCGGGCGCGATGCTCATGGCGAGCGCGCAGGCTTCAGTCGGCGCCTTGCACGTCTCGTCAGCGGCGGACTTCGGCGGTCAGGCCGCGCCGGGAGATCTGCGCAGCGCCAACTTCAACGCCTATGCCGGGTGGAGTGACACGCTGACGCCGCTCTTCGCGCCGCACGGCGCCCAGGACGGATACGCCTATATCGATCTGCTCGTCACCGGCGACACGACGATCGCCGCCTCGCCGCAGGGCGCCGGCGGCCTGGCGTTCGCGCGCACCTATGCCGGGATCAGCGTCACCGGTTACAACGCCTACGACACGGTTCGCACCACGATCGCCAGTCTCGACAACCTCAACTATGTCACCCGGCAGGTCATCATCGATCCGAACTACGTCGGCGACGCCGATCACTTCGACCCGGACCGGGGTCAGTATTTTTCGGAGACCCTGCTGCCCGGTCTCGTCAGCGTTCAGAAGTTCTTCGAGGGCGGATCAGACTATTTTCCTGATCCGTCGCTCGTGTCCGGATCGGATTTCACGACGATCAACGGGAACTTCAGCGGGACATTTCAGGTGCGGGTGCCCTTCGCTGACGGCGTGCCGACCTATCTCGACGTCCGCATCATGTGCGAAAGTTACGGTGGCGCCGAACCCGGCGACTCCGGCGGCGGCGCCTGCGACATGAGCCACTCGGTCTACTGGGGCGGCGTCGATCACGTCACCGACCTGAACGGCAATGTGCTGAGCGGCGTCGGCGTCAACTCGGCGTCGGGCTTCGACTACAGCCAATCCTACTTCGGCCAGCCCGCCGCCGTGCCGGAGCCGTCCGCCTGGGCGCTGCTGATCGGCGGCCTCGGACTCGCCGGCGGCGCGTTGCGTCGGCGATCCGAAGGGTGGCGGGTCCTCTCTGCTCGCCGTCGTTGATTTCCGGTTCGTAAATCGATGAACTTCGTTCCTGATCGCTCGGAAAGACGGCGAGAGCGACCTGGTCGATTTGCGACGGCAGCTTTTCCCCCTTCGACCGACTGTTGCAAACAGGCTGCACAACCCAACCACAGGGAATGGCAGGTTGGTCCGTGAACGCAATGCGGGATCGGTCGCGTCCCGGCTTAGGGCGAAGATTCGAGCGGTCGTGGATTGCGCTTGTCGCTCCATGGGCCCCGTGCGAGTAAGTTTTCCGTGGCGACCGAATTTTCCGAGAAATTGTCGTTCGTGTTGAAGGCGCTGTCGATCAGTCGCGGCAATTTGGCGGTTGCGGTCGGTGTCGACAAGTCGGTGATCAGTCGCTGGTGTACGGGCGCGGTCACGCCGTCCGAGTTCAATCTTGCGCGACTGACCCAATTCGTCGCGATCGCGCGCCCGGGTTTCACGCAACTTGACTGGGAGGCGAGCCTCAACGCGCTGGCGGCCGCCTTCGGAGTCGCGCCGCCCGCGCCAACCGCCGCCGTGTCGATTGCCGACCTGCTTCCTGCCGCTCTGCGCGACGAGGCCCAGGCGGCGGGCCGTCGCCTCGGCGGCGCCTACGGGGGATTCTGGCGCACGACCCGGCCGTCCTCTGAACTTCCCGGCCAGTTCATCCATGACCATCTGATGTTCAGACCTGGGGAGGATGGCTCGCTCGGCTTCACACTCGGGGTGATGGACATACGCTACCGCGGCTGGACCTTGCCCCTGGCGAACAAGCTTTTTTCGATCGCGACCGACCAGACAACCGGCACCTTTGTTTTCAGCATCTTCAACGGCGTGACGCGGCAGCGCGCCGAATTGCTCGACGGTCTGATTCTGACGTGCATGCGCGACGCCAGCGGCACGCCGATCGCCAGCAAGTGCCTGCTCGACCGGGTTGGCGACCTGTCCGACGATCTCGCCGCCGATACCGCCCGGTTCGACGCCCTGGCATCCGCCTACCCCCTGTCGGCGCCCGAGGCGATTCCCGAACACGTCCGTCAGCATCTCTGGACGGACACCGGGCCGTCCGCGTTCGAGGCCGGCGGCGACACGATCCTGATGATGCACTTGGCCAAGTCGATGTCGCGGGGCGCGACCTACGAGGACACGCGCACCTTGACCGCAGCCAACTGATTGCGCCGCGTCAGGCCGCCAACAAGGCCGAAGCCAACGAGCAGCAAGCCCCAGGTCGCGGGTTCAGGAACGCCGGCGGGCCCGGTGAAGCCGGGGCTGTAGGCGATGGTGGCGCCGGCCGGTGCGGCAAAGGCCGGGTTGAATGTGACCGTTGGGTCGGCGAATGCGTAGAATTCGCTGAACGCATTGGTCGTGTGGCCGTTGGCTTCCAACCGGAAGGTATAGAATTTGTTCAGTTTCAACGAATAGGCGTGCGTCCCACCCGAGGTGTAGACATTGCTGCAATAGCCGACCTGCTCGCAGGCATGAGCATAGGCGAGCACGCCGACGCCGACCAGATCGGCCTCGCCGAATGCGGAAAACGAGCCCACGCCGTTGGCCCCGGCATTGGCATTGATAAGGACATCGGCAAAGCCCGGTTGCGGACTGAGAATGACGAACGAATAGGTCATGTAGGAATCGGCATTGACATACGTGCCCAGGGCTCCGGTCGATCCAGACACCTCGACGCGCGGCAACGACCCGGCGTAGGCGGCTGCGCTTGCCGTGCCGAGCAGGCTGCTTTGCGAGACCTCTCCCAGCCCGAGAAGGTTGGCCGAAAACGGGTTGTAGTAGATGCTGCTGTCGACATAGGCCACCGCGACCGGGCCGAGCGTAGCGCTGGCCGGCGTGGCAAACCCCGCCGCCAAGACCAACAGCGCGACACATTTGGAAAGTGACAAGATCCGATACCTCCGTTGAGCGAAGCGTCACGGATAGGGTCCGGAGGGGCGTGCATGCAGTTGCAGCGGCGCGCGCACAGGGTGCGCAAGAGTTGCATGGGGGGGTGCACGGCCGCGATCGCGTCCACGGCCGTCCTGATCCCGGCTTGATTGCTCAGAGCTTGCCGGGGTCGACCAGCAGGCTGCCGCCCTTGATCGCCAGCAGCTCGTTGCAGCCGTCCTCGATCAGGGCGGCCCGGGCGTCGCGCAGCAGCTTTTCAAGCGGATAAGCCTTGGTCATGCCGTTGCCGCCGAACATCTGCAGGGCGTCGCTGGCCACGTCGAAGGCCGTCTGGGTGCAGGTCACCTTGGAGGCGATCGAGGCGTGCAAGGCCCTTTGGCCCGACAGGGCGTTGAAGCGCGCCACCCGCCGCGCCAGCGCGCGGGCCGCCTCCGTCCGCCGCATCATCTGGAACAGCCGGTAGCGGACGTTCTGGTGCTGGATGATCGGCACGCCGCCCTGCTTGCGCTCGTGGGCGTAGGCCAGGGCATGCTCATAGGCGGCGCGGGCGACGCCGACGAACAGGGTGCCCATGCCGGCGTTGGCCTCGCACAGGATGTCGTGGACGGCGTCGGCATATTGGTTGGGGCCAGCGGCAATGAAGCGGGTGGGAACCTCGACGTTGTCGAAGAATATCTCGCCCTGGGGCACCGCGCGCTGGCCCATCTTGTCGAGGGGCTTGCCTCGGGTGACGCCCGGCTGGTTCAACGACACATAGATGACGATGCCCTCCCGGCCGTGACCGCGGTCGAAGGTGGTGTAGAGGGCGCAGAAATCGGCCGTCACGCCGTTGGACACCCAGGCGGACTTCTGGCCGTTCAGCACCACCTTGTCGCCCTTGAGGGTGGCGATCATCGACGGACGGCCGAAGTCGCCCGACGGATGGCCGACGGCCCGCTCCCAGTCCAGCATGTCCGATCCGGCTGTCGGCTCGGTGATGCCCCAGCTGCCCAGCAGGGTGTCGGGGAAGGCGTCGAGCAGGTCCTGGCGGCCCCAGCGGGTGGCCATCTGGCGAGGCAGGCCGCCGGCGCCCAGGGCGATGGCCAGGCCCGAGTCGCCCCAACCGAGTTCCTCCGAGATCATCGACGCCAGATCGACCGCGTCGCCGGGTGACAGGCCGGCCTCGGCGACCGCCTCCAGGCCGAGCGCCCTGTGGCGCTTGATCACCGACCAGTAGGCCGACCCCGGGGCGATCATCTCCTCCGGCGTCAGACGGTCGAGGGCCGTGCCCTCCGGCCGCAGCACGTCGCGGGCGAAGCGATGGACCAGATCGAGAATTTCCTGGCGGACGGGATCGAGCGGCTCTTCGAACCCGGTCTCGGGCAGGGTGACATAGGCGGGGCGCGGCGGAAGGCCGGCGGTGATCGGAAAGGACACGGGGGCGTCGGCGACCAGGGTCGTCATGGGGGTGGCTCCTGTTGCTTCCTCAAAGGCGCGCCGGTCTCCGCCGGACACACTCGCCGACAGTTTAAGCGCCTTGATCTCAGCCTGGGCGTTGATCCGCCTCGGCAGGACGATGAACGCCGCCGTCCCGCGGCCTTGAGAAAGGTCAAGCCAAGGTCAGCCGCGCTGCGACAGGGCCAGGCGGGCGCCGAAGCCGATGAACACGCAGCCCGTCAGGCGGTCCATCACCGTCACCACCCCCGGCCTGGCCATCCAGCGTCCGATCGGAATGGTGGCGGCGATCAGGGCCGCGAACCAGATCAGGCCGAGCACCACGTGGATGCAGGCCAGCAGGAACACCCAGGGAGCCATCGGCAGGCCGGGCGGGGTGAACTGGGGCAGGAAGCTGACATAGAACACCCCGACCTTGGGGTTGAGCAGGTTGGTCAGCAGGCCCCGTCGCAGCGGATCGAACCGTGCCTTGCCGCCCGGCGCCGCCGCGCGGTCGAGGGCGAGGGTTCGCCTCGGTTTCCAGATCAACCCGACGCCCAGGTAGAGCAGATAGGCCGCGCCCGCCCACTTCAGGACCGAGAAGGCCAGGGGGGAGGCCGTGACGACGGCGCCGAGCCCAAGGGCCACAGCCGCGCCCCAGATCAGGCAGCCCAGGCCGATGCCGATTGCCGCGAAGGCGGCCGGGCGCCGGCCCTCGACCGTGGCGGCGCGCAGCACCATCGCCGTGTCGACCCCCGGCGTCACGGTGAGCAGGCCGGCGGCGAGCAGATAGGCGAGCAGGACTTGGGCGACGGTCATGGACGGGAGTCTAACCCGCCCCACCCAACGCGGCCGCTCCATCCTTCCAGGGGTCGAGCGTCACGACACCGGTTCCGGCGACATGCCTGGTGTTGCGGGTCACCAGCGTCAGTCCGCGCCGGATCGCGGTCGCGGCGATCAGGGTGTCGACCACGGGGAGACTGCGATCGGCGGACAGCTCGCCCCATAGCCGCGCCGCGCCAGAGTCCACATCGAGCACCCTGTCGGCGAAGGTGGTCTCGATCCCGTCGACCCAGGCGCCCAACGCTGCCGCCGCGGAAGGATCCTTGCGCCGTTTGGCCTCCACGCCCTTGCGCAATTCACCCAGCGTGAGGACGCTGAGAAACAGGGCGGCGCCGTCGGCCGCGGAGAGGAAGGCCATCACTTCGGGGTTGGCGCGACTCTTCCGCGTTTCCGAGATGACGTTGGTGTCGAGCAACCAGCCCTCGGCGCTCACAGGTCGATCTCGCGGCCCGTGTCCGAATCCCGCTCGATCGAGAAGTCGTCGACCTTCGGCCCGCCCAGAAGGTGCGCCTTGAAATCTGGCCTCAGGGCCTCAAGCGCCAGGTAATCCTTCATCGACAACACCACCGCGCGGCTGGCGCCGTGCCGGGTGATGGTCTGAGGTCCCTTGGTGAGCGCCTGTTCGATCATTTCGCTGAAACGGGTCTTGGCTTCCTGCACAGGCCACGTCGCCATCGAGTTCCGCCCTTTCCGTCTAGTCCGACCAGATTTAGGCCCCCGTGCGCCTGTCCGCAAGATCGCGCGTCGTCGCCTCGGCGACTACAACTCGAACGCCCATGCCGAGCCGTCCTAGGAGCATAGTATATACGCGGATTGACAGTCGCCGATCATCATCTAGATTTGGCGAGCGATCGCACAGGTGTTCGATAAGATCGCCACGACTCGTGGCTTTAAGTGCTAAAATAGACAAGGCGTGCGGATTCCAGACGATCTTGATTATGCCGATCTTATCTATGCTGATCTCACAGGGAATCTGTCGATCACCGGGCAGGGCGATGTCATACCATCTTTCCGAAGCGGCATGGACTGAAGGATGCGGTCGAAGCCTTGCGCCGGCTTTCGAAGCCCGCCGCCGTGGAAACGCGCGACCCCATCGATGTTCCCGACCGGGACTGACGACAGGCGGAGCATGAAGGCCCCATCATCGCGCCGTTTGACAGGGAAGGGCCGCGATTCCGACCGTCGGGCGATTGCGACGGCCCCTTTCAGAAAAGGCCCGATCGGTGTTAGCTTCCGTCGATGACGCAGGCGAACGCCACTGTTTTCGACGATATCGACGTCGACGCGGAAGCGGCCGCCGACGCGGAAGCCGAGGCTGACCTGGCGGCGGGTCGCGTCGTCAGCCACGAGGCGGTCAAGGCTTGGCTGCTGTCGTGGGGTACGCCCAGCGAATTGCCACCGCCGGCCCTGGGCGACTGACTGAAGCTGGCGCCGTAACGACTGTGCCAGCGTTCGTGGAGACCTTGCCCGCCGTCTGGACCCTGCGAGCGATCCGGGAACTCGAAACGATCAAGGCGGTCGTGTCCCAGGTGGTGGTGTAGCTCCCTGCGGTAGCGGAGCCGCTCGCGAAGCGCGCCTCTCCCCATGGCGCTGTAGCGAGCGAGCGGCGTAGCGGCGGTCATCAACGATCTTCGGTAGGTTTGGGTCGCCAAACTTCACCATGAACCGGAGACCGAAGATGACCGACGACATGATCGCCCTAAGCCCTGTCGCCGATTGACGCCCGCCGCCCATGCCGATCAAAAGGCCGCAAGACCGCCACAGCCGGCCCCGGAGAGAGACACCCATGACGACGCGCCATCTGGTCGACCCCGCCCTTGAGAGCTTCATCGAGGCGCCGCCGCTGGAAATCACGGTCGAGACCCTGCCGATGGTGCGCGAGGCGCTGAAGGGGATCTATGCCGCCGTGCTTGGCGAGGCCGATCCCGAGGTGACCGTCTCGGAGCGGCTGATCCCCGGCCCGACCGGCGCTCCCGAGGTGAGGGTGATCGTCTACACCCCGCCCGGCGCCAATCCGTCCCGGGGCGTGCTGCTGCACATCCACGGTGGGGGCTTCATTCTCGGCGACGCCGGCATGATGACGCCGCTGAGCCAGGCCCGGGCCAAGGCGTTCGACTGCGTGGTGGTCAGCGTCGACTATCGGCTGGCGCCCGAGGCGCCCTATCCGGGGCCGGTGGAGGATTGCTACGCGGCGCTGAAGTGGACGGTCGACAACGCGGCCGAACTCGGGATCGATCCCGCCCGCGTGGTGGTCGGCGGCGAGAGCGCCGGCGGCGGTCTGGCCGCGGCCCTGGCCCATCTGGCGCATGAGCGCGGCGGCCCGGCCATCGGCCTGCAGTTCCTGATCTATCCGATGCTCGACCATCGCACGGCGACGGCGGCCGATCCCTATCTCAACCGCCACGCCGGGGAATTCGCCTGGACCCACGGCGCCAACTGCTTCGGCTGGGACGGCATGCTCGGATCACTCGACCCGGCTGGTCCCATTCCGGCGACCTGCTCGCCGTCCCGCGCGGCGAGCCTTGCCGGCCTGCCGCCGGCCTTCATCGGCGTCGGGGCCCTGGACCTGTTCGTCGACGAGGACGTCGACTACGCCGCCCGGCTGATCCGCGACGGCGTACCGACCGAACTGCATGTCTATCCCGGGGCTTTCCACGCCTTCGACGTCGTGGCCGGCGCGCCGGTGGCGATCCAGTTCCAGCAGGACTGCGCACGGGCGTTGACCAAGGCGTTCGGGGGGTAGGGCAGGGGGCGCGGCGTCAGCCGGCGCCGCGAAGGAATAGCCCGATCGTCAGGGCGATCCCCAGCGCCACCACGAATCCCCGGATCAGCCGCTCGTCGACGCGCTTGAGCACAAGTGCGCCGCCGTACCCGCCCAGCATGGCGCCGGCGGCGACAACCGCCACGCGGACCCAGGGGATGTGCGGCGTGAACAGGAAGATGACCACGGCGCCGGCGTTCATCACCGAGGCCAGCACGTTCTTGGTCGCCCCGGCGGTGCGCACCGCCACGCCCGCGGCGGTCAGGGCGGCCAACATCAGAAAGCCGATGCCGCCGCCGAAGTAGCCGCCATAGAGGGCGATCAGGAACT
>CAIQDO010000394.1 GCA_903870555.1 uncultured Caulobacteraceae bacterium | reverse complement strand
GGCCAGATGGGCATGTTCGTGCGGGCCCTGGCCTATATGATGAGCCACGGGGCGGACGGCCTGCGCCAGGCCGCCGAGGACGCGGTGCTCAACGCCAACTACATCAAGGCCCGACTCTCCGGGGTGATGAGCGCCGCCTACCCGGACGGGCCTTGCATGCACGAGGCCCTGTTCGACGACGCCTGGCTGGAGGGCACGGGGATCACGACCCTGGACTTCGCCAAGGCGATGATCGACGCCGGCTTCCACCCGATGACGATGTATTTCCCTTTGGTGGTCCACGGGGCGATGCTGATCGAGCCCACCGAGACCGAGTCGCGCCGGGAGCTAGACCGCTTTTGCGACGTCCTGCTGGAGCTGGCGGCGGCCGCCAAGGACGGCCAGACCGAGCGGTTCAAGGGCGCGCCGTTCCACGCGCCTCTGCGCCGGCTTGACGAGACCCTGGCGGCCCGGCGTCCCCGACTGAGGTGGACGCCGCCGATCTGATCGTGTGTGGGCGGGATTCCGTCCGTTCGCCCCCTATCGAAGCCGGACTTTCGGGCCATATGAAAATAAGCGCCATGGCCCTGGTCTCCCGACCCGGTCCGGGCGTACGAAGCCCAGTTCATGACCGCTGTCGTCCAACATCCTCCGAGCGCGACCCGGCGAGCGCGGTCCTTCCGCCTCCGCGCCCAGCGTTTCGCCGTGCTGGCGATCGGTTGGCTGCTGGTCGGCGTGGGTTTTGTCGGGGCGCTGTTGCCTGGCCACCTCGGCGTGCCCGTGCTGGTGGTGGGTCTGATCATCGTCCTGCGCACCTCACGCCAGGCCCGGCGCCAGTTCATCGGCCTCCAGCGCCGCCACCCGAAGTTCATCTTCCCGATTCGCCGGCTGCTGCGGCGCGAGCCGGAAGTGTTCCCCGTGGCCTGGCAGCAGTTGTTGCGGACGGAGAAGTTCATCCTTCCCAAACGCCTCAGACGCTGGCGCATCGCCCGAAGACTCCGCCGCCGACTGCGCGGCCGGAGGGGCTGAAGCGCGTCTCTGGAGCGTGGAGGCGGCGGAAAGGCGGTCGTTCAACGCCAACACGCCAAGGACGCCAAGCGGCCAGTCTGTCGTCTCGATATCCGACCACGCTGGTGATCTAATATTTTGCGCGCGGAGCGCGCGAGCGCACCTTTGCCGCTACGAGAAGTCGCCGGGGTGACAGCTACGACTTGGCGTCCTTGGCGTCTTGGCGTTTCAAGGCCTCGTCGCCGCCCTCCACGTCTCGTCAGAACTTCGGCATGCCGGGCAGGCCAGCCAGGGGCCCGGCGACGTCGCGCATCACCTCGGCCTGGCGGGCCTCCAGCTTGCGGCGGGCGTCGGCATGGGCGGCGAGGATCAGGTCGGCGAGGATCTCGCCCTCGCCCGGAGTCATCAGGCTGTCGTCGATCGAAAGCTTGGCCATCGCGTTCTCCCCGGAAAGGGTCACACGCACCAGTCCGCCGCCGGATGCGCCCTCCACTTCCGCGCGTGCCAGTTCGGCCTGGGCGGCCTGCAGTTTCTCCTGCATGGCCTGGGCCTGTTTCATCAGCGCGCCGATATCCTTCATCGCCTAGTCCTCGTCGGTGTCCGGGTTGATCTCGTCGTCAGCGGGCGCAAGGACGGGCGGCTGGCGGATCTCCAGAATCTCGGTCCCGGGAAAGGCCGCCAGCACGGCCTGCACGAACGGTTCGGCCATGGCCTCCTCCTGCGCCCGGGCCGTCGCCCGTTTTTGGCGCTCCATCAAGGTTTCGGCGCCGCCGCCGCCCTCGGTGGCCACCAGCCAGGGTTGGCCGGTCCATTCCTTCAGCCGCGCCACCAGACGCTGCGACAGGTTCGACGGGGCGCCGGCGACGGGCTCGAACACCACCGCCCCGGGGCGGAAGCTGATCGGCCGGACAAAGCGCTCAAGATCATAGCGCAGGCCGATGTCGCGCCTTTCATCGGTCAAGCGGACCAGATCATCGAAGGATTTCGGACTGGCCCAGCCGCCCTGGTCCGCCGGATGGGGCGCCGCCTGGGGCGCGCGCAGCATCGCCTGGCCCCCGCCGCCCCCGCCGCCCCCACCGCGGGCGCCGGTCGGCGTCGCCGGACCGCCGACGGCCGCCACATTGCCCTCGCGGATGGCGCGCAAGGCCTCTTCCGGACCGGGCAAGTCGGCGGCGTAGGCCAGGCGAATCAGGGCCATGTCGGTGGCGGCAGCCGGATCGGGGGCCCGGCGCACCTCGTCGAGCGCCTTGAGCAGCATCTGCCACACCCGGCTCAGGGCGGCGGGCGAAACATTGGCGCCGACCGCGGTCAGGCGGGCGATTTGGTCCTTCGGCAGGGCCAGGGCGTCCAGTCCCACAACCCGGGTGACCATGGCGCCGTGGGCATGCTCCAGAAGGTCGAGGACCACCACCGCCGGGTCGGCGCCGACCGCGTAAAGGGCCCGGAACGCGGCGACGGCGCCGGCCGCGTCACCGCGGATCACTTTCTCGAACACGTCGATGGTCTGGCCCCGATCCGCCAGGCCCAGCATGTCGCGGACGGTGGCGGCGGTGACGCTCTGACCCTCGGCGGCCTGGACCATCGCCTGGTCGAGCAGGGACTGGGCGTCTCGCACCGACCCTTCCGCGGCGCGGGCAATCAGCATCAGGGCCTCCGGCTCCATCCGGGCGCCCTCGGTCTCGGCGATGGCGCCGAGGTTGGCCACAAGCACGTCCGACTCGACCCGGCGCAGATCGAATCTCTGGCAGCGCGACAGGATTGTCACCGGCACCTTGCGGATCTCGGTGGTGGCGAAGATGAACTTGGCGTGTGGCGGCGGTTCTTCCAGAGTCTTGAGCAGGGCGTTGAACGACTGGGTGCTGAGCATGTGCACCTCGTCGATAACATAGACCTTGTAGCGCGCTTCGGCTGGGGCGTAGCGCACCCCCTCCAACAGCTCGCGCATTTCCTCGACCTTGGTGCGGCTGGCGGCGTCGAGCTCGAGCACGTCGAGATGGCGGCCCTCGACGATCGCCCGGCAGTGCCGCCCCTCTACCGAAAGGGCTTCGACGCTGGGCTGATGGACGGTGTCGCTCTCATAGTTGAGCGCCCGCGCCAACAGACGGGCGGTGGTGGTTTTGCCCACGCCCCTTACGCCGGTGAGCATGAAGGCATGGGCGATCCGGCCGGTGGAAAAGGCGTTTTTCAGCGTCTTGACCATGGCCTCCTGACCGATCAGGTCGTCGAAGTTCTGTGGCCGGTATTTCCTGGCGATGACCGTGTAGGGCGCCTTGGGCGCATCGGCGGCGAGGGCGACCGCCGGCGGCGCGCCGAACATGTCACTGGTCGCCGGATCTCGTTCGGCGGCTTCGGAGTCGCGCGCAGTGTCGAGGTCGGTCATTGGCGTAGGGCTCAAGAGAGGGTGGAGACCGGCGGACGACCCGGAGCATATCTCGTTACGGCTGCTTCCTTCCGGACCTGACCGGGTTGGCGAGGCCTCCGCCCATCGCCGATCTCCGTGGCCTATATCGCGTGCGCAGCCCCCATATGCAAGCCGCGGGGAATGCAACCGGGGCATGACGGATCGCTCGCGGCGCCCTAGGTTGCTTCCATGCCCCTGAACGCCTTCACCAACACCTTCGCCGGCAATCCCCTGGATCGCGCCAGTGACCGCCGCTCCGACGCCGACTGGGTCGCCGGGCAACTGAACGCCGCCGACTCCCTGGGAGTGGTGATGTGGAACGGCAAGCCGTTGGTGGAGGACGCCAAGGGCGGCGGAGTCCAGATCGCCTATGTCGCGGCGCGGATGGTCAAGGACATGACCGCCGGCCCCGAGCGGTTGCTGTTTCTAGGCCTCTGGCAGGGGACGGCGGTATTCGCAGTCGACCTCGACGGCGTGGCCGACCCGGCCGACGGGCCGCTGCAGGGCCTCGGTCGGTTCGAGGATCTGCGGATGATCGCCTTGAGACTGCCGGGAACCGAGGCCGGAATCCTGGCCACCGCCAAGTCGATGTTCGAATGGCGCCGCAGGCACCGCCATTGCGCCGCCTGCGGCCAGCCGTCGGAGGTGGCCGAGGCTGGGTGGAAGCGGATCTGTCCATCCTGCAAGGCCGAACATTTCCCCCGCACCGATCCGGTGGTGATCATGCTGGCGGTTAAGGGCGAGAAGTGTCTGGTCGGCCGTCAGGCCGCCTGGCCGAAGGGAATGTATTCGGCGCTTGCCGGTTTCCTGGAGCCGGGCGAGTCGATCGAGGAAGCCTGCGCTCGTGAACTGTGGGAGGAAGCCCGGCTGAAGACCCGCTCGGTGCGCTACCACTCCACCCAGCCCTGGCCCTATCCGTCGTCGCTGATGATCGGCCTGATCGCCGAGGTCGAGAACGACGACGCCGTCGCCGACCAGGTCGAGCTGGACGAGGTGCGCTGGATGACCCGCGAGGAGACCCGCGCCATGATTCGTGGCGAGCTGCCGGACGTCAAATCCCCCGGCTCCATGGCCATCGCCGCCCAGCTGATCCGCGCCTGGGCCGAAGAGGGCTAGAGTCCTCAGCCGGCGGCGGCGGCCCTGAAGGGGTCGGCCCGATAGACGCCGAGGATCTCGACGTGGTCGCTGAAGAAGGCCAGCTCCTCCAGGGCGCGGGCCATCGGCGGGTCTTCGGGTCGGCCGTCGACTTCGGCGTAGAAGAAGGTGGCGGTGAAGGCCCCGTTCTCCATGTAGCTTTCAAGTTTGGTCATGTTGACGCCGTTGGTGGCGAAGCCGCCCATCGCCTTGTAGAGCGCCGCCGGAATGTTGCGGACGCGGAAGGTGAAGCTGGTGACGCAATCGGCGCCCTCCGGCGGCCTCGGCGGCCTCGGGTCGGCGGTCATCACCAGGAAGCGGGTGGTGTTGTGGGCCTCGTCCTCGATGTCGCGCAGCAGGATGTCGAGGCCGTAGATCTCGGCGGCAAGCGCCGGGGCGATCGCCGCCTTGGCCGGATCTGGCCGCTCGGACAGGGCCCGGGCGGAGGCGGCCGTGTCGCTCGACGGCTCGACGGTCGCGCCCATCCGCTTGAGCGCGCGCCGACACTGGCTGGCGGCGAAAGGCATGGAGATGACGGTGCGCACATCCTCCAGCCGCGTCCCCGGATTGACCATCAGGTGGAAATGGATCGGCTTGAAATATTCCCCGATGATCTTCAGGCCCGATGACGGCAGCAGGTGATGCACGTCCGCCACCCGGCCGACGATGGAGTTTTCCACCGGAATCATCCCAAGAGCGCAGTCGCCGCTCTTCACCGCCTCGAAGGCGTCGTCGAACGCGGCGTGGGGAACCGGTTGGTGGCTGGGATAGTAGGCGCGGCAGGCTTCGTCGCTGTTGGCGCCGGGTTCGCCCTGGAAGGCGATTCGCGGTCTGTCGGTCATGAGGATGAGCTTTCTGGAAGGCGCGTTTCTGAAAGGCGCGACGCCTCGGCGCGGGCGGCGGCCAGGTCGGCGGGCGTGTCAACAGACAGGGGCGCCACGTCGATGATGGCGGCCCACAGGGTGAGGCCCAGCTCCAGGGCGCGGAGCTGCTCGAGATTCTCCCGCCGCTCCAGTGGCGATGGGGGTGCGGCGTTGAACCGCAGCAAGGCGTCACGTCGGTAGCCATAGAGGCCGACATGGCGCCAGACCGGCCCGTCTCCATAAAGAGTCGAGCGGGTGAAATAGAGCGCGCGGCCGTCGGACGCGCCGGGGGGGAGGGCGAGGATGGCCTTGACCACGTCGGGATTGGTCCGGTCCGCGGGGTCCGCCTCAACGGCAACCGCTGTCGCGATGTCGCAGCCGCCCTCCCGCGCCAGCAGGTTGGCGCAACCGGCGATCACCGATGGCGCGACGAACGGCATGTCGCCCTGAAGATTGATCACCGCGTCGTGCCTCCCGGCGGGATCGAGCGCCGCCAGCGCCGCCAGCACGCGGTCGGAGCCGCTCGGCAGGTCCGGATCGGTGAGGACGGCGAGCCCACCCGCGGCGGTCACGGCCTCGGCGATCTCGACGTCGCCGGCCGCCACGGCCACGGGCCCGATTCCCGCCGCCACCGCCTGACGCCAGACGCGAACGATCATCGGCTCGCCGCCGATCTGCGCCAGAGGCTTTCCGGGCAGGCGCCTGGCGGCCATGCGGGCGGGAATGACGACGATCGGGTTCAAGGGAAGATTATCAAGCGGTCAGTCGGATGGGTTCTGGCGGTGGGGCCGGATGGTCCCGGTTGCACGCGCGCCGGTAGCGTGTAAGAGACCGCGACGCAACACGGGGCCAGGGTCGGAGCGGCGGACCCGCTTGCGACTCAGTTCATTTCCAAAGGGTTCGAGTTCCAGATGAGTGACCTTTCCGGCAACAAGATCATCGGCGCTGCGCTCGCCACGGCATTGGTCATCGCCGGTCTCGGCGTAGGCGTGCCGATGCTGTTTCCCAAGGCGCCGCCGGCCAAGCCGGGTGATGTGGTGGCGATCACGGCCGAAGCCGGTGGCGGCGCCGCGGCCGAAGTCGACACGCCTCCTGACTGGGGCACGGTGCTGAAGACCGCCGACGTGGCGGCCGGCGAAGCCAAGACCTCCGCCTGCAAGTCCTGCCACATGTTCGACGCCTCCGGCGCCAACAACATCGGCCCGGGCCTGTATGGCGTGGTCGGCCGCAAGCCCGGCAGCCATGCGGGTTTCGCCTATTCGGCCGGCATGACCGCCTTCTCCGGCAAGCAGCCGGTGTGGGACTACCAGCACATCTATGAATTCCTGAAGGGTCCGCAGGCCTATATCGACGGCACCAAGATGACCTACCAGGGCATGAAGGCGTCTCAGGACCGCATCAACGTCATCGCCTATCTGCACACCCTGGGCTCCAGCCTGCCGATCCCGGCGCCCAATCCCGCCGCAGCAGCACCCGCCGCGGCAGCACGGTGGCGGCGGCAATCGCCCAGTCGGGCCGGCCGCTCCAGCGGGCCAGCCGCACCACCCCCTCCAGCAGCGGCAGGGTGACCCCGGCTAG
>CAIQDO010000393.1 GCA_903870555.1 uncultured Caulobacteraceae bacterium | reverse complement strand
TCATGGTTCGACGCTATGCGAAGGAGATCGCGGAAATCCACGGCCGTGAGCGCCGCATAGACAGCGATCGCGAGGGCTTCCTCTCCGACCCAGCCTCCGCCCAAGTCGGCGGGGATGACATTAGGCGTCCCCGGACTCCTGGAATCGGCGACGGCATTGTCGAGAGCGGTCAAGGTCTCCTCATGAGGCGGGTGTCGGCGCAGCCGCGCTCGCGTTCGCTCAAGGCTCTCCGGAAGGTGCACGCCGGAGATCAGGTCGCAGATCATGGACGCCAGGGCGCCCGCGCTCAGATAGCCGCTGGGGTGTCCGTGGGTCAGGGCCGCGGCCCGACTGGCGAGCGAAAAGGCGCGGTCCGCCGTGACGCCGCGCACAAGACCGATCGGCGCCGTGCGCATGACACCGCCGCACCCCTTGGAGTCGTTGATCGGTGAACCGACGGTTCCGCGTCCGCCGGCGGCCATCGCCGAAAGGCATGTGGTCCCTGGATGCCGAAGCGCCCACAGCGACGGAAAGGCGCGAAGATCGTCATACCGCGCGTCGTCGGGTCGTGCCCGCGTTTGCGTCTCGTTCCAGGCGACGTAGGCCTCACGGATCGCTGCAACAATGTCGTTGTCGACCACCTTGCCGGCGCCAACCGACCGGACAAGGCCCTCCGCCGTGAACAAGGTCATCTGGGTATCGTCGCTCGCCACCAGTCGACCCTGATGCAGAACCGGTTCCCTGAGACCTTCAGGGCCGTGACGGCGTCGGATCTCCGAGAGCCTCTGAAACTCGACGGCATAGCCGAACGCGTCGCCGACCGCCCCGCCAAGCAGGCACCCGAGCAGCTTGTCGGCGCGGGCGTCATCGAGCGGAAGAGGCGATAGGTCGCGAACCCAGGCCTCCTGTCGTGGGGTTTCTATCGTGCCCGACCGGGCGGCGCGCACCGCCCTCATGGCCTCCCCCGGAGAAACGCCGAACTCGACCAGCAGCCGGGCGGCAATGGTTCCCGTTCGCCCCAATCCCCCACGGCAATGGATGAGCACCTTTCCGCCTCGCCGCAGAACGCCGCGCAGGCGATGCCCGAAATAGATCCAACGTCGTTCGAATGTCTCATCAGGCGTGGAGACGTCGACGATCGGCAAATGGAGCCACTCAGGGCCCATGTTCGCGAAGGCTTCGCAGGCTTCCGGAATTCCCAGGAGCGCGAACTCATGCGCCTCCATCAAGGTCACGACGATGTTCGCGCCCCAGGTCTCCATGGCCTTAATGTCAACCTCCAGGTCACGATCCCAGATGCCGCCGTAAAGGCTCTCGCCCTTCTTGCCGGGGCAGAAGGTCATGCCGATCACGCCCGCCCCGCAGGCAAGCTCATCGATCTGCAATGGGTGGGTGAGACTGGTGCGGGACATGGTGGCCTCCTGAGGCTGTCTCGGCGCGGGATTGGCATTTGACTCGGTGAATGGCCGAATCTATCTTCGTGTCAAAATTACACTAACGTGGCGGACTAAGTGTTGTCAACACACGAAGATGGTTCCTTCACCTACCGATACCCTCATCCCGCCGTGGCCACGGACATCGCCATCTTCACCCTGCGCGAGGGCCGGTTGGCGGTGCTGCTGATTGAGCGTGGCGAAGAGCCTTTCCAGGGGGATTGGGCGCTTCCGGGCGGGTTCCTGCGTCCCGATGAAGACCTCATCTCGTGCGCGAGACGTGAACTCTGCGAGGAGGCGGGGGTCGAGGCGCCGCTGCTGCGTCAGTTCGGGGTGTTCAGCGCCCCGGATCGCGACCCTCGTGATCGCGTGATCTCGGTCGCCTATCTCGCCCTGCTCAGTTCAGATAGACTGAAGCCTCAGGCAGGGTCGGACGCCGCCGACGCGCGATGGTTTGCGGTGGCCGATCTCCCGGCGCTCGCTTTCGATCACCGTCAGATCGTCGAGGCTGCGCTCGCCGCATTGAGGTCCGTGGCGGAAGCCACCGACATCCTTCTAGACCTCATGCCGGCAAGGTTCACGCTGACCCGTCTCCAGGCCGCCTATGAAATCGTCACTAGTCAGGTCGCTGACAAACGGAACTTCCGGGCAAGAGTCCTGGAATCTGGACTTCTTCAGGAAACCGAAGACATGGAGCGCGGCCCCCATCGACCGGCCCGCATCTATCGACGGGTATAAGCGGCACATCGCTGCGGATCGAAAGCGTCAGGGCATGAATGAGAGTTCCCGATGGCGGAACACCGGGATTGCCAGATCACCCGCCACAGCCTAGGTGTATGACACCCCAATCGGATACACATGATGCGGACAAACATCGTGATCGACGACGATCTCATGGCCGAGGCGATGCGGGCGACTGGCCTCGGGACCAAGCGTGAGACCGTCGAGCTTGGCCTCAAGACCCTGTTGCGGTTACGCCAGCAGGAAGACATTCGCCAGTTCCGAGGGAAGCTGGCGTGGTCCGGCGATCTCGACGCCATGAGAACCGACGGGTGATCCTGGTCGATTCCAGCGTCTGGATCGACTACTTCCGCGGCGTCCCGACAGGGCGGACGGATCGGCTGGACGAACTTCTCGGCCGCGAGCCCCTCGCGATCGGCGATATCGTCCTGACCGAAGTGCTGCAGGGCTTCGACCGGAACAGGGATTTCGATCAGGCGCTGCGCCTGATGACGTCTCTGACCCTGGTCGAGATCGCCGGCCGCGAGATCGCCGTTCAGGCGGCGCGGAACTTCCGGGCGCTCCGCGCCCGGGGCGTCACCGTTCGCAAGACCATCGACACCCTGATCGCGACCCGCTGCATCGAGGATGGGCTTGCGTTGTTGTACAGCGACCGGGACTTCGATCCCTTCGTCGAGCACCTGGGCCTAAAGTCCGCAATGGATCCCGCTTGAGGCCCTGCCGCGTCAATCCGGCGCGAACCGTCGCACCCCCATGGCGGTCAGGCTGTCGCGGATCGCCGCGACCGCGCGGCCTATGATCGCCGGGTCGATGTCGCCCATGCAACCGACGCGGAAGCTGTCGACCGTGGTCAACTTGCCCGGATAAAGGACAAAGCCCATGTCGCGCACCCGACGGTACATCGTCTTGAAATCATAGGCCGGGTCGGCCGGCGCCAGGAAGGTGACGATGATCGGCGCCTGGACCCCGTGCTCGACGAAGGGGCGGAAGCCGAGCGCCGTCATGCCGTCGACCAGGGCCGCACAGTTGGCCGAATAGCGGGCCAGGCGCGCGGGCCGTCCGCCCTGGGCGAGATACTGGTCGAGCGCCGACCTCAGGGCCGCGACCACATGGGTGGGCGGGGTGAAGCGCCATTGCCCCGTCGCCTCCATGTAGGTCCACTGGTCGTGCAGATCGAGCGCCAGCGACCGCGAATGGCCGCCCGCCGCCTCGAGGACGTCGCGGCGGGCGATGACGAAGCCCATGCCCGGCGGCCCCTCCAGGCACTTGCCCGAGGCCGCCACCAGGGCGTCGAACGGCAGCGACCGGGCGTCGATCGGCAAGGCGCCGAAGGAACTCATGGCGTCAACGATCAGCCGCCGGCCGCGCGCGGCGACCACGGCGGCGATGTCGGACAGGGGGTTGAGGACCCCTGCCCCGGTTTCGCAATGGACCTGGGCCACATGGGTGATGCGAGGATCGGCGGCCAGCGCCGCGTCGATCCGGGCTGGATCAGCCGGCGCATCCTCGGCGTGCGCCAACACCACGACCTCACGGCCGAGCCGTTCGAGAATCCGGACGATGCGTTTGCAGTAGGCGCCGTTGTCCGCCACCAGCACCCGGCCGTGGTCGGGAATCAGCGTGCCGAGGGCGGCCTCGACGGCGAAGGCGCCGCTGCCCTGGAGTGGGACGCAGACATGGGTGTCAACGCCGTCGACGATGTCGACCAGGTCGCGGCGCACCGAGGCGGTCAGAGTGTTGAAGGCCTCGTCCCATGATCCCCAGTCGTTGAGCATCGCCATCCGCGTCGCCAGGGACGTCGTCAGCGGACCGGGGGTCAACAGGATCGGATCTTGCATGGCGGCTTTCGTTGTCTTCCGTGGCGATCGGCGCGCAAATTCAGGTTTATAGGAGAACGACTCCATCACCCAAAGGGCGGATCGATGACCTGGGACACGCTCGACAGCGGCAAATATCGCGACGAGGCGGCGGCGATCGCCGAATTGTTGGCCCACCTACCCCTCGACGCCGAGGAACGCGGCAGCGTCGAATACGAGGCCCAGGCCCTCGTGCGCGGCGCCCGGCGCTCGACCCGCCGGTTGGGCGTGGTGGAGAGCTTCCTGCAG
>CAIQDO010000392.1 GCA_903870555.1 uncultured Caulobacteraceae bacterium | reverse complement strand
TTCAGATGACTCCGGCTTCGGTCTTGAGTTTGGAAACCAGCTCGGCGGCGGTTTCCACCTTGACGCCCGCCACGCGCTTGGCCGGCTCTGTCACTTTGAGCACCTTCAGATGGCCGGCGCCGAGGCCGCCGAAGTCGTCGGGCGTCTTGATGTCGATGGTCTTCTTTTTTGCCTTCATGATGTTGGGCAGGGAGGCGTAGCGCGGCTCATTGAGGCGCAGGTCGGCGGTCACGACCGCCGGCAGGTCCAGTTCGAGCGTTTGCAGGCCACCGTCGACCTCGCGGGTGACACGGAGGATCCCGCCATCGACCTCGACCTTGGAGGCGAAACTGCCCTGAGGCCAGTCGAGCAGGGCCGACAGCATCTGGCCGACGGCGTTGTTGTCGCCGTCGATGGCCTGCTTTCCCATCAGCACCAGGCCCGGCGCTTCGGCCAGGACGACCGCCTTCAGCAGCTTGGCCACTTCCAGGGGTTCGGGGTCTGTGTCGGTCTGGATCAGGATGCCGCGGTCGCCGCCCATCGCCAGGGCGGTGCGGATCGTCTCCTGAGCCTGAATCGGCCCGATCGACACCACCACGATCTCCGTGGCCACGCCCTTTTCCTTCAGACGCACCGCCTCTTCGACGGCGATCTCGCAGAACGGGTTCATCGACATTTTCACATTGGCGAGGTCGACGCCCGTCTGGTCGGATTTCACCCGAGCCTTGACGTTGTAGTCGATCACACGCTTGACCGGGACCAGAATCTTCATCGACCTCTAACCTTCAGCGAACAGCGCCTCGCCAATAACGCCCTCAGCGCACTTTGCAAGTCGCCGCCGCGGTTGACGTAACGCCAATCGGTCGCCGCCAGGTGTCATCGGGGTCTGGTCCCGGATGGGCGGGGGCTTTATGAGGGCCGCCATGAACCGATGGATCGCCAACACCAAGTACATCATCTTCGGCCTTTTCTTCGTCGCCAGCGCCACGGCTACGGCCTATGAGTGGTGGTTTGTCTGGCCGGCACAGAAATGCGATAAGGCCGCCGCCTGGTGGGACCCTGAGGACCACCAGTGCCTGAGCCCAATGCCGATTCGCCGCATCACGGGCCGGGACACCGCCGCAGCGACCGCGCCGGCGGCTGCCGCCGCCCCCCTCAAGCCGAAGGACTAGTATCCGCCCGCGTCGCCGCGGGAACCCACAGCACATCGCCGGCCTGCCGGGCGTTGGCGAACCGCGAGGCCACGAACAACAGGTCCGACAGGCGATTGAGATAGCGCAGACCGGGACCATGCGGGGCGTCGCCGTCCGCCCGGGCCGGAAGCGCTTCAACGAAAGCCACCGTTCGCCGCTCTGCCCGTCGACAGATCGTCCGCGCCAGATGCAGCTGGGCGCCGGCGCGCGAGCCGCCGGGCAGAACGAACGAGGTCAGGGGCGGCAGGTCGGCGTTGAGCCGGTCGATTTCGCCTTCCAGCCGGGTGACCTGGCTGTCGATGATCCTCAAGGCCATCGGCCCATCGTCACCCTGGTCGGGCGTGGCGAAATCCGCGCCAAGATCGAACAGGTCATTTTGGATCCGGGCCAGGATCGGGTCGAGCGTCAAGTCTGACGCCGTTTCCAGGCGAACCAGCCCCATCACCGCGTTGAGTTCGTCGACCGCGCCGTAGGCCTCGACCCTGGGGTCGTCCTTGCCGACGGTCTCGCCGGTCACCAGCCGGGTGCGGCCCGCGTCGCCGGTGCGGGTGTAGATGCGGTTGAGCAGGACCATCGAGATCCGCCCTAATGACCGTGACGCAGGAGGAGCACGCCGCCCACGATGATCAGGATGGCGACGAACTGCAGCAGAACGCGCAGACGCATCAGACGGTTCGACCATGTGCGGCCGAAGTCGCCGCCCCTGAACAGGGCGTAGATGCCGAAACCCAGGGCGGCGGTTACCGCGGCCAGGGCAAGGATAAGGGAAACGAGAAAAACGCCATGCATGATCGACAGCCTTACCGCCTGGGCGGGCAAGCCGCCAGCGTGGCTTGTGAAGTCCGGCGGGGGCGCCTACCTTGCCGGCGCATCCGGGGAGCACGCCATGATCATCCTGCACCATCTCAACAATTCACGCTCGCAGCGCATTCTCTGGCTGCTGGAGGAGCTGAAGGCGCCTTACGAGATCAAGCCCTATCAGCGCGACGCGGTGACCAACCTCGCCCCGCCGGAGCTCAAGGCCGCCCATCCGCTTGGTAAGTCGCCGGTGATCAGCGACGGCGACATCGTCATCGCCGAATCGGGCGCCATCGTCGATTACATCGTTCGCAAGCATGGCCAGGGCCGTCTGGCCCCGGCGGCCGGAACACGGGAGCACGAAGCCTATCTGGAATGGCTGCACTACGCCGAGGGTTCGGCCATGCTGCCGCTGATGATCAATCTCTATGTCATGCGCCTGGGCGAAGCTGGCGCGCCGCTCAAGGATCGCATTGACAGCGAGATCGATAACAACCTCGCCTACATTGAGGGGGCCTTGGCCGGCCGCGACTACATCCTGGCGGAGGGTTTTACCGGCGCGGACGTACAGCTCAGCTTCGTCGGCGAGGTCGCTCGCGCGTTCGGCAAACTGGCGGCCTACCCCAACATCGCCGCCTGGGTGGCGCGTTTGCACGATCGCCCCGCCTTCAAGGCCTCGATCGACAAGGGCGGCGCCTACAACCTGGCCTGACTGGCGTGGCCGTCTTGGTCAGAGGCCGTCCTCCTCCTCCCATCCGTCGAGAAAGTCGAAAACGGCCGCCTTGAAAAGGGCGTGCGGGATCGCTGAAAAGTGATCGCAGGCAGGCAGCGTCACCGCCTTGGCCCCCGGGATGGCTTCGGCCAGGGCCTGGGGGTCGCCGGCCAGTTCGTCCCGGCTGCCGGCTGCCACCAGGGTCGGGACTCTCAGGCCCCACAAGGCTTCGGCGTCCGCCGAGACGCCGCGGCCCTGGCTGCAGGCCGCCAGCGCGAGGCGGTCCTCGCCCTGATTGTCGGCGAACTGGCGAAAGCCTCTCAGCGTCGGGTCGGTGATCGAGGCGACATCCTCGGTGGTCAGGGCCTCGGCCATGGTCATCGGCGTCTTCGAAAGGGCGGCGCCGGTCAGCATCCGGCCGCCGACACCACCGAGAATCAGGCTGTTCACCCGGCCGGGCGCGTCCAGGGCTACGGCCAGACTGAGATGGGCGCCCATGGAATAGCCCAGCAGATCGACCCGCCCCAAGTCCAGGTGGTCGATCAGACCGACGATGTCGCCGGCCATCTGGTCGCGGCCATAGGCGGCCGCGTCGTGCGGCTTGTCGCTCTCGCCGTGGCCGCGCAGGTCCAGGGCGATGGCCCGGTAGCCCTTGCGCTCGAGAGCGCTCAGCCAGCCCAGCCGCCGCCAGTTTTCGGCGCGGTTGGTGGCGAAGCCGTGCACCAGCACAACGACTCCCAAGGGAGTTCCCATCGGCGCGATGTCGTCATAGGCGAGGGTCAACCCGCCGGATTGAAAGGTGGCCATGGCCGCGAAGGTAAACACCGGCGGCCTCTTGAGCAAAGGGGGTCTTGAGCAAAGGGTGTCGGGCGCCTTAATCGGGGGGTATGAACGAGGAAGTGTTTATCGGCGGATGGACCCGCACCCGACTGCGCGAGCGCAGCCAGACCGAACGCCACGCGGTATGGAAGCGCGCCCGTTCTCTTCACTCCGCCGAAGGCAACCATCTGGCCCGGGCGATCGAGATGCTGGGGTTGCCCTACGCCGAGCCCGAGCCGCTGGTCGAGACCGACCCCCTGCTCGAACGAATGAAGGCGGTGTTCGGCTTGCCCGCGGCGCGGTCGGCGGCGATCGAGGCGACACTGGACGGCCTGCCGGCGATGGCCGGGATCGACACCCTGCTGCACGATGAACTGGGCGAGGACTACCGCCTCAACGCCGCGGCGGTCCCCTCCGCCGAGATCCTGCTGGCCGAACTGATGGCGTCTCTGGGCTACGTCGCCGGCGTCCGCAAGGAGCTGCCAAAGCGGTGTGTGGCCCGCATCGGCGTCTACTGGAAGCGCGGCTGAATCCGGACACGACAAAGGGCCGACGGTCGACCGCCGGCCCTTCGAGGAGTTCAGGGCATCGAAACCCGGGGCCGCAAAGCCCCGGGATCGGACGGCCTTAGCCTTCGGCTTCGGCTGACTGCTTGGCGGTCAGGTCTTCGCCGGTGGTCTGGTCGACGACCTTCATCGACAGACGGATCTTGCCGCGATCGTCGAAGCCCAGCAGCTTGACCTTCACGGCCTGGCCTTCGCTGAGGATGTCGGAGACCTTGTTGACCCGCTCGCTGGCGATCTGGCTGACGTGAACCAGGCCGTCCTTGGCGCCAAAGAAGTTCACGAAGGCGCCGAAATCGACCACCTTGACGACCTTGCCGTCATAGATCTGGCCGACTTCCGGTTCGGACGTGATCGAGCGGATCCAGTCGATGGCCGCCTTGATCTTCGCGCCGTCGCTGGCCGAGACCTTGACCATGCCTTCGTCGTTGATGTCGACCTTGGCGCCGGTCTGAGCGACGATCTCGCGGATCACCTTGCCGCCGGTGCCGATCACTTCCCGGATCTTGTCGGTGGGGATGGTGATGGTCTCGATCTTCGGGGCGTATTCGCCGACGTCCGAACGGGCGCCGTCGATGGCCTTGGCCATTTCGCCGAGGATATGCAGACGGCCGTCCTTCGCCTGGGCGAGGGCCTTCTTCATGATCTCCTCGGTGATGCCGGCGATCTTGATGTCCATCTGCAGCGAGGTGATGCCGTCGGCGGTGCCGGCGACCTTGAAGTCCATGTCGCCGAGGTGGTCTTCGTCGCCGAGGATGTCGGACAGCACCGCGAAGCCGTCGGCTTCGAGGATCAGGCCCATGGCGATGCCGGACACCGGCTTCTTCAGGGGCACGCCCGCGTCCATCAGCGCCAGGGAGGTGCCGCAGACCGAGGCCATCGACGAGGAGCCGTTGGATTCGGTGATCTCGGAGACCACGCGCAGGGTGTAGGGGAAGTCTTCCGTCGATGGCAGCATCGGACGGATCGCCCGCCACGCCAGCTTGCCATGGCCGACTTCACGACGGCCCGGCGCGCCCATGCGGCCCGTTTCCCCGACCGAGAAGGGGGGGAAATTGTAGTGCAGCATGAACTTCTCGTAGTACTTGCCTTCCAGCGCGTCGATCATCTGCTCGTCGTCGCCGGTGCCCA
>CAIQDO010000391.1 GCA_903870555.1 uncultured Caulobacteraceae bacterium | reverse complement strand
CGGCCCCGCCGATGCAGCCGCCCTGGATCGCCGCCAGCACCGGCATCCGCGCCTTTTCCAGGCAGGAGAAGGCGTCCTGAAGGTGGAGAACGTGGTGGCGCATCATCTCCCCGGCCGTGGCCCGGTCGACGCGCGCCGCCTCGCCTCCCTCGCCGCCGCCGCCGAACACCGCCAGGTCCATGCCGGCCGAGAAGTGCTTGCCGACCGAGGAGACGACGATGCAGCGGGCCAGGGCCCCGGCGTTGATCGCCTCGACGATGGCAGGCAGCTCGCGCCAGAACGGCCGCACCATGCTGTTGAACGCCGTCGGCCGGTTCAGCCGGATATGGGCCACGCCCGCCTCGATCGAGACGTCGAAGCATTCATAGGTCGCCGTGGCGAGGGTAGTGGCGTCGTCGGCCATGGCCGGTCTCCCTTAAGGTTTTCAGTCGGCGACCATACACGGAGGATCGGCCCCACGAGAAGCGTTGCGATCAAGGGGCGGGTGTCGCGCCGTTGCGACGCTCGTCTTCCAACTCTATGTAGGCTGTTCACTACAATTGTGCGGTAAGGGTCCATGACCATCACCACCATCACCAGCCGGGCGTTCAACCAGGACACCAGCGGCGCCAAGAAGGCCGCCCGCCTGGGTCCGGTATTGATCACCGACCGGGGACGCCCGGCTCATGTGCTGCTGTCGATCGAGGACTACCGCAAGCTGACCGGCGGCGGCCACAGCCTTGGCGAGGTCTTGGCCCAGGAGGGCGGCGCCGACTTCGATTTCGACTTCGAACCACCGCGAGCCGGGCGGCTCCACCGTCCGCCCGACCTCGGCTGAGCCTGACGCCCGATGTTCATCGTCGACACCAATGTGGTCTCCGAGCTTCGGCGGCCGGCGCGGGCCAACCCGGGCGTCGTGGCCTGGGCCGCGGCCGCGCCGATTGCCGAGGTCTTCATGTCCGTGATCACCGTGCTCGAACTCGAGCTCGGCGTGTTGCTGATGGAGCGGCGCGACGTCGCCCAGGGCGGCATTCTCCGGGCCTGGCTCGAGGGTCAGGTCATGCCGAGGTTTACGGGCCGCCTGCTCGCGGTCGACGAGGCTGTCGCCCGCCGTTGCGCCAGGCTCCACGCGGCGAGCCCGCGCAATGATCGCGACGCCCTGATCGCCGCCACGGCCCTGGTTCACGGACTGACGATCGTCACGCGCAACACGGCCGACTTCATGGGCGCAAGCGCGACGATCCTGAACCCCTGGCTCTGACGCGAGAGCCACAATAGGCCCCGGGACTGAAACCGACGTGAGACAGCATGATCGCGCGCCCCTTGCCGAAGGGTTCGCGGCCAGGCTACGTCGTCCGACGGGGCTCTGGCCCGACCTACTGGCGCAGGGTCACGCGCAGGTAGCCGAACTGCCCCGGCACGTCGTAGGTCGTGGGATCGTAGTTCGGACCCGTGCAGCTGTAGCAAGCGGGGGGGGCCTGGTCGAAGAGGTTGTTGACCCCGATGGTGACCTCGACCTTGTGCTTGAGCGCGGCCGGGGTCACGCTGAACCGAACATCGCCATAAAAGGTGTTGCCCAACCGGTTGCCCGCCACGACCGAGGTCTCGACGACATGCTCGATATAGCGGCCGGTGAAGGCCGCTTCGTAGTCGCCCAACATCCAGCTGAGCACGCCCGTGCCCTTGAACCCAGGATAGGACTGGTCGGGGAACCCGCGGGTTGTGCCCGTATAGGTCGTCGTCGTGAACCCGACCGCCGCGGGGAAGGTCTCCGCATAGTTGATCAGGAAGTTGCCGTTCAGCGACAGGCCGACAGAACCGATGTGGGTCTTGGGCGTGCGGTAGTTGAAGGTGACGTCGACGCCGCGGGTGCGGATCTCGCCGATGTTCTGCAGCGTCGCGTTGATGCGCTGGATCAGGCCGTTTTGCGTCCGGGTGATGGCCGCGCAGCTGAGCGCGTCGGCCGACAGGGCGCAGCGGCTGAGGGTGAGCTGGGCGTCCGTCGGAGCGATCGCGTTGGACACCTTGATGTCGTAGTAGTTGGCCTCCAGGCTGAACTGGCTGGCGTAGCCCGAACTGCGCGCCCACTCCGGCGCATAGACCGCGCCGAACAGCAGGGTCTCCGACGTCTCCGGCTTGAGCTGCGGGTTGCCGCCGGTCAGGACGGCGAGTTGCCCGCCCGTCGGCTCCGCATAGCTGCCGTTGGCCGGGACGCCATTGGCGGTGCAGTTGGCGCGGACCGTCGCCGAGGACTGATAGGGCGATCCCGCCACGTTGGTGCAGGGATCGTTGATCGGCGCGTCGGCCCGCGAGGCGGCGCCGTACAGCTCACCGATGGCCGGCGCGCGGAAGCCGGTCGCGTAGCTGCCCCGCACCAGCACGTCGGCGACCGGCTTCCACAGGCCGGTGGCGGTGTAGGTGGTGCTGGCGAAACCGGTCGAATAGTCGGCGTAACGGACCGATCCGTCCGCTTCCAGGGAAGAGACGAGCGGAATGTCCTTGAGGATTGGAACGCGGACTTCGCCATAGACTTCGTTGGTGTTGTAGTGGCCCGCCGCGGGCTGGGCCGGGATGTCCGCCCCCAGCCCGGCGACGATGATCGGGTCGGGGTTGAAGCTGCCGAACTGATAGCGGTGTTCGTAACCGACGGCGATGCCGAGCGGTCCGGCCGGCAGGTCGATCAGGTCGCCGCTGAGGTTCAGCGTATAGTCGTAGACCTCCTGCTTGCTCTGGTCGTGTTCGGTGAAGGCGACGAAGTTCAGCATCGCCGGTGTGACCGAGCCGGCGCCGCCGAACAGATCGAACGGCACGCACGCCCCGGTGCAGGCGGCGACCGGGCCGAGGGCCTGGGCGAGCTTCGCCGCGTTGACGTTGCCGGTGAACGTCTGGTGCGCGTCGTTGAAGCCGGCCCGGGCGTTGGCGTCCCAGAAGAACTTGTGGCCGTTGAACTGGAACGAGCCGTCCAGGCTCGCGGTGACGCTTCGGGTGTCGACATGCTGAGTGTAGGTGCGCTGGCCGTTTTCGACCAGGCGGCGGGCGATGAACGAGTAGTTCGCCGGCGGCTGCCCGGCGCCGCCCGCCGACAATGTGCCGAACGGGTTGTAGGGGTTTGTCGCGTCGATGCTGATCGTGTCGAGCAGGTTGCCGTTGCCGGCGTCGGGACCGATGAACAGAGGCAGATAGGCCGCCTGGTTCTGCGAATTCCGCCGGCTGTACTCGGCGTTCACCCGGAAGGTAATGTTGTCGGTCAGCTCCCGCTTGACGCTGATCCAGCCCGCATAGCGCTCGGACGGGGTGAGGAAATAGTTGAGCGGCGCGAAATCGTAACGGTCGGCCGAGGTGAACGTCTTGAAAGCGCTGCTCGCGCCGGTCGGGTCGAGCGGATTGTAGCTCGGCCGCCCGCTGATGGGGCCGGTCTTCAGGGTCAGGCTGCCCGCCGCGCCGGGCATGCCGACGAAGCGGCCGTTGGGCGTCGCGCTGCTGCACCCGCCGATGGGGTCGGAGCAGCTGGTCTGGTACGGGTTGGGGTATTGCGAGGTCGAGCGGTTGGCGGTCCTGACCGCCTCCTGGTCGACGTAGCTGGCGCCGAACACGATCGAGGTCTTCGGCAGCCTGAAGCCGTAGCTGGCGTTGTAGTCCTGGGTGAAGCCGTCGCCCTGGCGGAAGCCGCCGACCTGGGCCGAGAGCTGCAGGCCCTGCTGCGACGACTTGGTGATGATGTTGACGACGCCGGCGAGCGCGTCCGAGCCATACAGCGGCGACTGGCCCGACTGCAGCACCTCGATCCTGTCGATCGAGCTGAACGGGATGGTGTTGAGATCGACCGTCGAGGGAATGCCGCTGGCGCTCGCGCCGTTGACGAAGCGCATGCCGTCGACCAGCACCAGCGTTCGCTTGGCGCCGAGGTAACGCAGATCGATCTCGGCCGAACCGGCGCCGACCCCGCCGCCGTCGGGCGGATTGCCGATGTTGCCGCTGTTGTTGACCTTCGAGTTCAGGCCGCCGCTGGCGCTCGGCAGACGCTGGAGAACGTCGGCGACCGACGACAATCCGGTCTGCTGGATCGCCACCTGGTCGACGACGACCACCGGGCTGGCCTGGACCAGCGGATCGCGGCGGATGCGGCTGCCGGTGACGATGATCTCTTCGACCGTGGGCGCGCTGGCGCCGGCCCCCGTCTGGGTCTGGGTCTGGGCCTGCGCGGCGCTGGCGTCGATCAGGAGACCCGCCATCGCGCTGCAAAGCAGCATAGCTTTCGTCATTTCGTCAATCCTTCGCTCGATTCGCCCTGACCGTAAGCGTCTGGCCCGCCGCGGTGCAACACCGGGCGGGACCCGGCCGAACGATTCCGGGCGATAGGTGTATTTTGGGCGCACACCCTGCTGAGCGAACCGTGCTCTCCAACTTTCGGTGGCCAGGCAGCGCGGTTATTGGCGGATGAGCGGCGGCGGACACGGCATCCATTCGCCCGATATCGACGAAGACATCGCCGTGGCCGCGCTCCTGCGATCGAGATGAGGCGTCTCTGCCGCTTACGACGTCCTCATCGAAACCTTGGGCAGATAGATGACGCCTGACAGACCCTCGAAGTGGGCGTCACAGGTCAGCAGGTCCGCCCCATGAAGTCGCGCGGTGGCGTAGATGACAGCGTCGGCCGTGGCGAGCCCGTGGGTTCGGCAACTCTCGGCCGCCAGGATGGCGGTGGGCGTGTCGAGCGGCGCGACCTGGCAGGTCTGGGAAAAAGCCAGAACCTGATCGGCTAGGTCGTCCCCCTTTTCGCGGGTCAGCCATTTGGCGAGTTCGAGCTGCACCATGGTCGGCACGAGCCAGCCGCTCTGGTCCGGTATCAGCGGAGCGATGGCGACGCCCGTCGGCGATCCGATCAGCCATTCGATCCAAGCCGAGGTGTCGACCAGCCGCATCAGTATCGATCGTCCCGGTCCCTGAAGTCCGCGCCGTCGGCCCCTTCGGCGATGCCGAAGAGATCAACGGCTTCGGGGACGGGAACGAGCATGACGCCGGAGCCCTTGGGGATGAAGGCGAACTTCTGGCCGGCCTTCCAGCTGTGGGCGTCGCGCACGTCCTTGGGGATGGAAATCTGGAATTTCGATGAGAGGGTGGCGGTGTCGGACATCATCGGCTCCGGGCTTCGATCGATAAGTCTTGTGTAAGAATAACACCAACTGCCATCCCGCGACCAGAGCGGCGCGTTCGACGGCGCCCCGGCGCCAGCGCGGCGGGGTTCGCTGCCGGCGTTGGTGTCGATCAGATATTTCAAAGCTCGATATCGGGGGCAGGGGTCGTGTCACGGCTCAGGTCGACCCCGTCCAGCGACGGGATGGACAGGAGGAACGATTTGAAGTCGCGCGGCGGCGTGGCCGGCCTCAGCCGGTCGAACTCCGCCTTGCCGATCACGACCGCGGTCTCGCGCCCGCGAACGCTGATCACCTGCGGCCCTTCGTCGACGGCCTGGCGGACGACCCGGGAAAGCTGATCCTTGGCCTCGGCCAGTGTCCACGTCATGGCGCAACCTGATGGCTATCTGATCAGGCTATCTTGGCCTTCCCACCGGCGACCGCAATTGCCGTCGGCGCCGCGTCGCTGAACGGCGCCGCTACGGCGCGCTATCGGGTCAACGGCGCTGGCGCGAATTTCCGGATTTGGGCGGAAGGCCAAACGGGAAATTCAACCCTGAGCGGAAGTTGCCCTCACCGCGCCAGTAGGAACGAGGATTTCACATCCTCGTACTCATAGAAACCCAAATGCCCAGGAAGGCACGAGACAAAGGCGCCGTCGCCCATGCCCATGACGGCGCTAAGGGCCTCCCCGAGCGGCATGTAGCGTCCGTCTAAGTGGTTGTTTGCCGCCAAGACGTAGCAGTTTGGCGGCGCGCCCAGCTTCGTCAGTGTCGCCTCGACGTTCGCCGACATGGCTTCGTTGCCCGCCAAGCGCCGGCAGAACCGGGGATCGAGTTGCACGAAGTGGTTTAGCAAGGCCCGAACATCTCGCCTGCGCTTCTCTCCATTTTCTAGCAGAGTCTCCATCCGACGACTGGTCGGCTGGGTGAGAAAGGCGAGAAAGCCGCGCTCGTGTTCGTTCATGCATCGATGATCGCTGAAACGGAGACTTCAATCAACGATAACCACCCATCTCACCCATTTGGAAGGTCAGCTTTCCGCCCCGAAGTCGGGGCGCCCTCGAATGTCGGGTGCCTGGCCGCCACCTCGCGACGGTTCGCGACCCAAAGCAAAATTTGCGTGCTGTCCTGCCACGCCCTATCTTAAGTGTATGATAGAAAATTACTTCGCGCGACTAGGCGCTCCCGAGATCGCAGAGGCTATATCTGAGCGGATTGGCTCGTTCGTCTTCGAGAATTTTCTGCAATTCGTGGCGGCTGACGGGGATGTTGTACGCTGCTGGTACATGAACAGCGGGGGAGAAGGTCCGTCGTTCGAAATCAACCTGCGAAGGGTTGATTTGGGGTGGGCTATGGAACTGATCGAACACCCGCCTGGAACGGAGCATACGACCGCAAAGCCTTAGGACGGCTCACCACCCTCTGGAAAAATTCCCGTCGTCCGCTTTGTGGCCAGTGGGCGCGGCTATCCCGAATGTCCGTTGGCGCCCGCCCCTCATGCGCCAAAGCCGCCGCCACCGGCGATGGCGTCGGCGTCGGCGTCGTGTGCGCCATGGAGCACCCGGATGATGATCAACTCGCGAGGGGCCGGCGTGTAGTAGATCGCGTAGGCCCGGTGAAATTTCACGCGCAGGTCGGCGGCGAGATCGGTCCGCGCTGGACCCGATAGCGGAAACGCCAGGAGCTGGTCGAACTCGGCCTCGATCGCGGCCACAAAGCGCGTGGCGATCGCTTCCGAGGCTTCGAGCGCGAGATAGGCCCAGATCTCGGCCAGGTCGGTCTCGGCGGTCTCGGTCAGGCGGAGGGTGAGCGCGCCGCTAACAGCGTCCTCCCGCGTTCGATGATTCTGTCGGCGTCGAAGTCCTTGACGCGTCCGGCGGCGACATCGGCGAGCCCCTTGTCGATGTCGGCCTTCAGCGCCTCAAGCTCATGGAGCTGAACGGCGCGCTTGGATTTCCAGTCGCGCAAGGCTTCCCGGATGACCTCGCTCGTCGAGGCATAGTCGCCGCCCTCGACCGCGCGCTTGACGACGGCGGCCATCTCGGCCGGCATGGTGATGGTCATGCGCTCGATCGTGGACATGGGGAAACTCCGAACTGAGGCTGATACTAAATCATACTTATGAGGCGACCGCCAGCGCTCGGGTCCCATCCCGCGGGTCTCGGCTGAAGAGCGTCAGGCGGCTTTCAGCCCGAACTTCAGGCGCGCCAACCGGGCGCTACGGCCTCCGAGCCGTCAATGTCCGCTCTCTTGCGCTTTGCCAAAGCGACAGTTCGACGCCCTGCGGCGGTTCGGAAGGGCGGCATGGAGCCCTTCGTCAGACGGTCTCGATCGTCGGGCTTTTGACAAAGGGATCGAGCACCTGGACATCGCATCCCTGGACGTCGGCGATGTTGCGCGTCACCAGGACCAGGCCCCTCACCCGCGCCGTCGCCGCCAGCGCCCTGTCGCGCTGGTTCTTGTCCTTGGCGCCCAGCAGGCGAGCCCACTCCGCGGCGATCGGGGCGTCGATCGGAACCAGCCGCGCGCCATAGGCGGCCTCGAGGGCGTCGATTTCCGCCAGCCTCGTCTTGGCGAGATTGGGGTCGGTTTTCGTTCGGCGTTCCCAACCTCGCCGTTTCTCGAACAGCGTCATGGCGCTGATACGAAGATCGGCCGGCGCCACGCTCGCGAACCAGGCGCGCACATTGGCATTCCCCGTCGGGCCCAGCGCCCTCAGCACGTTTTCATCGAGCAGATAGATCGTCACGGAATCTGGCGCGGTTCGATCGGCTCGCCATCGCCGTCCACGTCCCAGACGCCGGACGCGGCCATGTCGCTCAACATCCGCTTCAGGCTGCGCCCCGGCAGGGGCCGACCGGCCTTTGGGTAGACCTTGGCGTACTCTGACGCCGCATCGACCTGCGCCGGCGTGAGGCCGGGATAGTCCTCGACGATCTCCGCCACGGTCTGGCCGCGGGCCAGGGCGGCGATCTCATAGACGGCCACGTCTGTCCCGCGAAGGACCGGCTCGGCATTAGGCCTCTCGTCAATGAGCGTCTTCACCTCTTCAAGGCGCTTGAGCCGCCCGGCGATGCGGCGATCCACCTCCACGAGTTGAAACGTCATCACCCCGATCTCCAGGCGGTGGGCGTCGGTCGATAACCGGCGCATGGCTTCATAGACCTCCCGGCGGCCGGCCGGTGTCAGCTTGCGCTCGACCTCGCCGGAAATGGCCAGAAATCGCAGCTCCGCCGGCCCGACCTTCCGCAAACGGACCTTCCCCCGACGCTGGAGCTTGGCCTTGATCACGCCCCGGTCGACTGCGCGGTTGATGGCGGTGCTGGACTGCTCCACCACATAGCTGGCCTCGTTGAGGGTCAAGCTGACCGCGCGTTCCATCGCCACCTCCAGAAAAGTCATCCCAAAATAGGGACGGGTTTCGAGATGGGCAAGCCGTTTCGTGGGCCGGTGAACCGTCGAAGTGGGGGCGGAGGGTTGCCGCCCCGAAGCCCGAACAGGTGCGAATGTTGGGTTCCTGGCCGCCACCCCGCTACTGTTCGCGACCCATAAGCGCCTTGTGGGTTGGCGAAATGGAGTTAGGCTCAACTTGAAACTGGAGGATACGCGCGACGGGCAGTCTTAAGACGCCGACGGAGCTAACGGAAGGCTATATCGCGCTCGCGCTATTGGCCACCGTGGTCGCGTGCTGTGTGTTTCCAACAATTCAGTTGATCCTTGGAGGCGTTCGTCATCCACAGTATAGACTGAGGCGGACGAGGGCATGGATCACCCTGGCTTTTCTGTCACCGATGCTTTGGTGGCCGTTTGCCTTGCAGCCAATCGCGCTATTTTTGGCGATTATCCTCCTTGTCCTCGTCTGGCCAATCTACAGAGGTCTGGGTTCAGCCGGACCGCTTGTTCGCCTGAGCGTTGCGGCGGCCTTCCTGGCGCTCTTGTGCGTGGTTTCGGTAAGCGCCCGAGTGTGGTGGGAACAGGAGTTTGCCATGCCGCCTGGAGATTGCAGGTTTCTTGAGCAACTGCGGCCGGACCAGGCGGAAAGGGCTGCGGACGCCGCGATAGCACGGGGTGATTTCCACCTGCTCGGCGTCGACGGGTTCAGCCTTGACCTCCCAGGGGTCGACAAGCCCGTAGATCCGCGATTGCATCCCACGCAACCGATTGACTGCACGGGCGACGATGCGGTTTCACGTAAGCAGGCTCGTTTGAACGATCGAGCAATCAGGTACGCCAGAGACTACAACCGCCGCATTCTCGGCCTGGCGGCTCCTGAAACCGATGCCAAGAAGGCGCGGGAGCAGTAGGCAGCTTTCCACCCCATGCGGTGGTGCGGAAGGGCGGCTTTCCGCCCCGAAGGCCGACTGGGCGCGAGTCTCGGGTTCCTGACCGCCACCTCGCGACGGTTCGCGACCCGTTGCGGACTGCCCGTTCCTGTTCCAAGTCTGGGCCATGGGCGACGACGCCGACGACATTATCGGTCTCTATCGGCGTCATGCGGCGGCATGGACGGCCGCCCGCGGCGCGCGCCTCGTTGAGCGGCCCTGGCTTGACCGTTTCAGCGGACTCCTCCCCCCGGCGGCAAGCGTGCTCGACCTGGGCTGCGGGTCTGGGGTTCCGATCGGCCGGTATTTCACCGATCGCGGCTACGCCGTCACCGGCTTGGACAGCGCGCCGGAGATGATCAGCCTGTTCAGAGCCAACCTGCCAGATCAGGATGCCCTTGTCGGCGATATGCGCGCCCTGAAACTCGACCGTTGCTTTCACGGCATCGTCGCCTGGGACAGTTTCTTTCATCTCGCCCACGACCACCAACGCGCCATGTTCGCGGTCTACCGAGACCATGCCTTGCCTCGCGCCGCGCTGATGTTCACGACCGGCCCCGCTTTCGGTGTGGCGATCGGGACCTTGGAGGGCGATCCGCTCTACCACGCGAGTCTGGATGGCGCCGAATACCGCGGGCTGCTCCAGCAGAACGGGTTCGAGGTGGTGGCTCAGGTCAACGAGGATGCGACCTGCGGCGGCCGAACGGTCTGGCTCGCCCGGCGCCGTTAGGCCGATCTCCCGACCCATGCGGCGGTTCGCGTCCTCGACGAGCCATGGCGTCATGATGGCATCTCCAACAGGTCATCCATCTGGTCAGGCCCCGCGCCGCACGCAAGGTCGCGCCGGACCTGGGGGTGGAGACTCGGTGGCCGACGGCGGATCGTCGTTTCCCAACGAAGGATTGGCTGTTATCGCTAAAGTAGCTATATTGGACGATCATCGCTGGGCTGGCCCGACTCCATGAGAACCTTCACTCTTACCGACCTCAAGAACCAGACCGGCAAGGTTGTCGATGCGGCCATCCGTGGGCCGGTCAGCTTGACCAAGCACGGCGCGGAGACGTTGGTGCTCATGAGCCGCGAGGACTTCGATCGTGTCCGGGCCGCGGCCGACCATCGCACCGCGCACAGCTTGAACGAACTGCCGAGCGAATTCGCCCACGACCTGGCCGCCGCGCTCGCGTCGGTCACACCCGAGTCCTACGAGGATGGCTGACGGCCGACCGAGGCTCGGCGAAGTCTTTCGTTACGACTATCTGTGGCGGCGCGAGTTCGAGCGCGGAGAGGACTCCGGCCGCAAGGCGCGGCCTGTCTGCGTGACGATCATGCTTTCCGACCGGGATGGCGTCACCCGGGTCCTGCTGTTTCCGATCACAAGCCAGCCGCCCGGTCCCGCACGCGTGGCGCTGAGCGTCCCGGAAACCGAGGCGCGTCGCACCGGGCTGCGGACGCCGGCGTGGATCATCATCGACGACTGCAATATCGACCTATGGGAGGCCTCGTTTCATTTCGCAGATCGCCGGCCAGTTGGGCGGTTCAGCTACGCCTATTTCGACCGTATCCGCGCCGCGGCCTTGCAGCATCTGCGCGGGGGAGCCCTCAAGCCCAGTCCACGGCAATAGGCCGCGCACGAACGGTCGCCGCTACGAGGCCAATCTGTTTCCCACGGCGTCACCAGCACCGCTGGGCCCTCGGCCGACATCATCCCGCCGCCCCGACGCGGACCAGGACCTCGCGGGGAATCCTGTAGTCGGCGATGGCGGCGCGGTGGTCGTTGAGGCCGCAGCATTCGCGCTGAACGAAATAATGCCACACCGCCTTGGCGGCAGCCTTCGCCAGCCGTTCGCGGTCCTCCGACCCCTTGGGCGCCGGGCTCGCGGCGAGGGCGGCGAGCGCGATGTCCACGGAGCGGCCGATCCGGCCGAGCGTGAGCGCGGTCTCGCCCAGCAGTTCGTGCTCGAGGACGCTCTGGCCGCTGTTCACGCGCAGGCTGGTCGACAAGGTCTGGGGCATGCGAAGCGACATGACCGCTCTCCCTGAAAGCGTTTCGCCGGCGACCATACAGTGTCGGTCAGGGATTTACAGGCGCCCCGAAACATTACATAATGCAATCTTCCGTCGCTCTTTGTCATCGTGAAAACAGGATATGCGCCAACCGGGGCCGAGAATAGGTGGGGGTCAAAAAAAATCAATAAAAACAAGTCACTAAGGTCCGAAGCCGCCGCCCGCGCGCGCCGGAACGCGCCTGGGTGAGCCAACCCGCGCCCGCCGCGCGCCCGATTTGCGCCCGTCGCGCGCCAGTCCGCGCCCGTCGCGCGCCAATCCGCGCCAATCCGCGCCAATCCGCGCCAATCCGCGCCGCCCCCGGCGAAGGGTGTCAGGCTGCCTCCAGCCCGAACTGCAGGTGCGCCAGCCGGGCGTAGAGGCCGCCCCGGGCGATCAGCTCGCCATGGGTTCCGCTTTCCACCACCCGTCCGGCCTCCATCACCACGATGCGGTCGGCGCGCAGCACGGTGGCCAGGCGGTGGGCGATCACCAGGGTGGTGCGGCCGACCATGGCGTCGTGCAGGGCCCGCTGCACCAGCAGTTCGTTCTCGGCGTCCAGCGCGCTGGTGGCCTCGTCGAGCAGCAGGATCGGGGCATTTCGAACCAGGGCGCGGGCGATCGCCACCCTCTGGCGCTGGCCGCCGGACAGGGTCTTGGCCCGCTCGCCCAGGGTGGTGTCGAAGCCCTCGGGCAGGGCTTCCAGGAATCCGTCAGCCTGGGCGGCCCGGGACGCCGCCATCAGCTCGTCCATCGTCGCCGCCTCGCGACCGAACCTCAGGTTCTCGATCGCCGAGCCGGAGAACAGCGGCGCGTCCTGGGCCACCAGGGCCATCCGCGCGCGCACCTCGGCGGGATCGGCGTCGCGGATGTCGACGCCGTCCAGACGGATCGTTCCGGACTGGGGATCGTAGAAGCGCAGCAGCAGCCGCAGCACCGTGCTCTTGCCGGCGCCGGACGGTCCGACCAGGGCCACCCGCTCGCCCGGCCGCACCGTCAGGTCGAAACCGTTCAGGGCGGCCAGTTCAGGCCGGCCGGGATAGGCGAACACCACCTTGTCGAAACTCACCGCGCCCCTGGGCGGGACGGGCAGGGGGACGGGATGGACCGGCGCGGCGATGGCCGGCTTGGCGTCGAGGATCTCGGCGATCCGGGCCATGGCGCCGGAGGTCTTCTGGATGTCGCCCCAGGCCTCGCCCAGGGAGCCGGTGCTGCCGGCGGCCAGCACCGACAGGAAGACGAACTGCAGCAGCGATCCGGGCGTCATGCTGTGGTCGACGAAGGTCGCCAGGGAGGCGCGCCAAAGCACCAGGCCGATGCCGCCAATCACCAGGATCATCACCAGGGCGGTCATGCCGGCGCGGGCGCCGATGCGGGCCAGGGACACCTTGAAGGCCGCCTCCACCGCCGCCTTGAACCGGGCCGTGGCAGAGCCTTCCCGACCGAACGCCTGAACGGTGTCGAGGGCGTCGAGGGTCTCGCCGGCGTAGCCGACCGCGTCGGCGAAGCGTTCCTGGGCCTTGACCGACAGGCGCCGCACCTGACGGCCGACGATGAACAGCGGCGCCAGGATCATCGCACCCACCAGCACGACGAAGCCGGTCAGGGCCGGATTGACGACGATCAGCACGCTGAGGGCGGCGACCACCGTCAGGGCGTTGCGCAGGGCCACCGAGATGGTCGAACCGACCATGCTCTCGACAATGGCCAGGTCGGTGGTCATCCGCGACAGCACCTCGCCGGTGCGCACCTCCAGGAAATAGCCCTGATCGAGGGTCATCACATGGCCGTACAGCACCGACCGGATATCGGCCACCACCCGCTCGCCTAGCTTGGTGATGAAGTAGAACCGCCCGCCGGTCGACACGGCCAGCACCGTGGCCACCAGGGCCAGGGTCAGGAACGCTTGGTTGATCATCGCCGCCGAATGGGACGACAGCCCCTTGTCGGCCATCAGCCGCACCGCGAAGGTCAGGCCCACCGTGGCCGTCGACGACACCAGCAGGAAGACGATGGCCAGGATCACGTCCAGCCGGTGGGCGGCGATATAGGGGACAAGCCGGGTCAGCGGCCGCAGGTCGCGCCGCCTGGCCGGCACCCCCGGGTCGGCGGGGGGCGCAATCTCGCTGTCAACGACGACAGGCGTGGTCATTCAGAGTCACCCTTGCTCAATTGCGTCCCGGTCGTGTATAGGGCCGCCTTTGTGAACGCCCGCCGCTTGGCGGGTTTTTCGTTCCCACCCTTAGCACTCGCGTCTCAAAATCGCGTCGGTTTGAACAGGCCATGAAACAGAACACCCATCCCGACTACCATTTCATCACCGTGACGATGACGGATGGCACGACCTACCAGACCCGTTCGACGCTGGGTAAGGAAGGCGCGAAGCTCAATCTCGACATCGATCCGAAGACCCACCCGGCGTGGACAGGCGGCAACCAGGCCCTGCTCGATCGCGGCGGCCGCGTGTCCCGCTTCACCGCCAAGTACGGCGGCTTCATGAAGAAATAGGGCCGGCGGCGCCGGGGACAAGTCCCCGGCCCGGAAGGGCGCGGCGTTCGCGTCCTTCGCACCGGTTGCGCCATGACCGAACAGTCCCCCTCACCCGCCCTCACCGGCAGGGACGTGGCGGCGCGTGTGGCGCGGCTCTACCTCGCGCCGCGCTGGAAGGCGCTGGCCGTATCGGTGGTCTGCGCGGCCCTGTTCGCGGGCCTGTCGGGCCTGCTGCTGAACATCCTGCAGCCGGCGGTCGACCAGCTGACCCGCCACCCCGATCCCAAGACCTTTTTCCGCATCCCCCTGTTCATTGTCGTCCTGGCCCTGGCCCGCGGCCTGGCCCAGGCCTTGCAGGCGACCCTGGTCAACGCCGCCGGCAACGGCATCGTTGGCGACGTCCAGCTTGAGCTGTTCGGCAAGCTGGTGCGGGCCGATCTGGCCCGGCTGCGGGCCAACCATACCGGCGGTTTCGTCTCCCAGGTGCTGTACGATTCCGGCCTGATCCGCGAGGCCGCCACCAGCGGCCTGGTCAATTTCATCCAGAACGCCCTGACCCTGGTCGCCGCCGGGGTGGTGATGGCCGTCAAGGACTGGCGCCTGTCGCTGATGGTGCTGCTGGCCGCGCCGGTGATCGCCCTGTTTCTCGGCCGCTTCCTGAAAAAAGCCACCCGCGCCGCCCGGGGCGCCATGTCGGCCACCGCCTCCCTGTCCACCGCCATCATGGAGGGGCTCGACGGGGTCCGCGTGGTCAAGATGGAAAACCGCGAGGCCTATGAGGAGGGGCGGGTGAAGGCGGTGATCGCCGAGCGCCAGCGCCACATCCTCAGCGGCGACAACGCCCGCGCCGTCGCGGCCCCCGCCTCCGAAACGGTGATGATGATCGTCGTCGCCGGGGTGCTGGCCTATGAGGGCTGGCGGGCCAGCGTCGGCCAAGCCGACGTCGGCGCCTTCGTCGCCTTCTTCGCCGCCCTCTTGATGGCCGGTCAGGCCCTGCGGCAGGTCTCCAACCTTATCACCCTGATCAGCCAGGGCGTCACCGCCGGCCGACGCCTGTTCACCGCCCTCGACGTCGAGCCGGAGATCCGTGACCGTCCGGGCGCGCCCGACCTCGTCGTCGCCCGCGGCCAGCTGCGCCTGCGCGGCGTGTCCTTCGCCTATGGCCCCGAGGCGCCGGTGCTCGAGGGGGTCGACCTGGAGGCGCGGCGGGGCGAGGTGGTGGCCCTGGTCGGCCCGTCCGGCGCCGGCAAGACCACCGTCCTCAACCTGATCCCCCGGTTCTACGACATCACCGCCGGGGAGCTGACCATCGACGGCCAGGATATCCGCGGCGTGTCCCTGGCCTCCCTGCGCCGCCGCATCGCCCTGGTCACCCAGGAGCCGTTCCTGTTCGACGACACCATCGGCGCCAACATCGCCTACGCCCGCGCCGGCGCCAGCCAGGCCGAGATCGAGGCCGCCGCCCGCGCCGCCGCCGCCCACGACTTCATCGTCGCCCTGCCGGGGGGCTACGGCGGAGTGGTCGGCGAGGCTGGCGCCCGGCTGTCCGGCGGCCAGCGCCAGCGGATCGCCATCGCCCGCGCCTTCCTCAAGGACGCGCCGATCCTGCTGCTCGACGAGGCCACCAGCGCCCTGGACACCGAGAGCGAGGCCCAGGTCCAGGCCGCCCTGGCGCGGCTGATGGCCGGCCGCACGACCCTGGTGATCGCCCATCGCCTGTCGACCATCCGCGGCGCCGACCGCATCTATGTTCTCGACCAGGGCCGGGTGGCCGAGGTCGGCGACCACGACAGCCTGATCGACCTGGGCGGGCTATACGCCCGACTGGCCGGGGTCCAGGATCTGGCCGCCAGTCCGGAGGCCGCCGCGTGAAGGGCCTGCTGAGGTCGTCGGCCGTCCAGTCGATCCTCGGCTGGCTGATCGCCGCCTACCTCGAACTGGTGATCGCCACCCTGCGCTGGACACGCGAGGGCGACGGACCGGCGCGGGACGCCCTGGCCCGGCCGGAGGGGCTGATCGGGCTGTTCTGGCACGGGCGCATCGCCCCGGCGATCGCCTGCCGGCCGATCCTGGGCGACAAGCCCCGGCATGTGATGATTTCCCTGTCCCGCGACGGCGAGTTCATCGCCCGGGCGGCCGAGCGCCTGCGCATCCCCACCATCCGCGGCTCCACCGGCCGGGCCGACCGCGGGGCGGGCAAGGGCGGGGCGACCGCCTTTCGCCAGGCCATGGGCGTTCTGGCCTCTGGCGGGGTGATGATCATGACGCCCGACGGCCCACGCGGGCCCAAGCAGGTGATGCAACCGGGACCGGTGCAGCTGGCCAAGGCCTCTGGACGGCCGGTTTTCCTGATGGGCCTGGCGGTCAGACCGGCGTTTCGGCTGGGAAGCTGGGACGACGGGCGCATTCCCTTACCCTTCGGCCGGGCCGCCCTGGTGCTCGACGGACCCCTGTCGATCCCCTCCGACGCCGACGTGGCTGAGCTTGAGGCGACCCGCGCGTCATGGCAGGCGCGACTGAACGCGGCCCAGGACAGGGCTGAAAAACTAGTGATTTCCCT
>CAIQDO010000390.1 GCA_903870555.1 uncultured Caulobacteraceae bacterium | reverse complement strand
GGCCTGGGGCTCGGCACCCAGAGCCAACTCAACTTCCTGCCCGAGAAATCGACGGATTTCATCTTTTCGTCGATGGCCGAGGAACTCGGCTTCCTGGGCTGCGTCACCGTCCTGACCCTCTATGCCGCGGTGATCTTCGTTGGGCTGCGTACGGCTGCGATCGCCCATAGCCATTTCGGGCGACTTTCCGCAGCGGGCGTCATCATCACTTTCGCCCTTTGCGTGCTGATCAATGGGGCCATGGTGATGGGTTTGGCTCCCGTCGTCGGCGTGCCCATGCCACTGCTGTCGTTCGGCGGCACGGTGATGATCACCATGATGATGGGTTTCGCGGTTGTCTTGTCGGTGAGGGTCCACCGATACTCTGAGGTGACCAGCGGAAAGGGCGCTTTCGTCTGACGCGAAGCAATGAGACCGTCAGAGCAGCGCCTGGTCGGTCGCCCTGACGAGGGCGTCGATAACGCCCGGTTCAGTCGAGGCGTGACCTGCGTCCCAAACCACTTCGAAGCGCGCTTCCGGCCAGACCCGCTTCAGCGACCAGGCGCTTTCCAGGGGCGTCACGACATCGAACCGACCCTGTACGATCCATCCCGGAATCGAGCGGATCGCCTCGATGTTCTTGAGCAGCCAGCCGTCTTCCTTGAAGAACCCCCGGTTGGTGAAGTAGTGGCACTCGATGCGGGCGAAGGCGATGGCGAAGTCCACCTCGCTGAACTTGGCGGGGCGGGCTTGCGGGCCCCGCAGGGAGAGAGTGTCGCCCTCCCATTGGCTCCAGGCGGTCGCCGCCTGGGCCTGGATCCTTCGATCGGGGTCGGTGAGGCGCCGGTGGTAGGCGGCCATCAGATCATGGCGCTCTTCCGCCGGAATCGGCGCCAGGAACCGCGCCCAGGCGTCCGGGAACAGCATCGAAGCGCCGTCCTGGTAGAACCACCGCAGCTCTCGCTGTGTCACCAGAAACACGCCGCGCAGAATGATGCCGCTAACGCGCTCGGGGTGGCGGATGGCGTAGGCGAGGGCTAGAGTCGAGCCCCAGGAGCCGCCGAAAACCGTCCACTTTTCGACGCCCAGGCGTTGACGCAGGCGTTCTATGTCGTCGACCAGATCCCAGGTGGTGTTGTCTTCCAGGGACGCGTGCGGTCGGCTGCGACCGCAGCCGCGCTGGTCGAACAGCGCCACCCGCCAACGCGACGGGTCGAAGAAGCGCCGCATGGTCGGATTGATCGCCCCGCCGGGGCCGCCATGCAACACGACGACCGGTTTGCCGTCCCGCGCTCCACATTCCTCATAGTAGATGTCGTGCTTACCACCCGTGGGCATCCAGCCGGAGTTGAACGGTTCCGTTTCGACATAGAGCCCTCGCCGACCATTCGTGGACATCGGCGGCGGCGGGGTCGTGGCGGGATTTCGATCCATGCCCGCTCTTACTTCGGAAACCGTTTGTCCATCCACTCCAAGATGACCCTATTCACCTCGGTCGGTTTTTCCTGCTGGGTCCAGTGGCCGCTGCCGGCGATCAGCGCGCGGTCCAGGTCTGGCGCCCAGGTCTCCATGCCGTCGGCGGCGGAGGGAGGAAGCACGGCGTCCTTCTCCGCCATCACCATCAGGGATGGGACCGAGACATGATCGACGATAGCGGCGGAGCGTTCCCAGTTGCGTGTGAAGTTGCGGTACCAGTTGATGCCGCCGGTGAAGCCGGTGCGCTGGAAGGTCTCGACGAACGCCGCTGTCTCGTCGTCGGTAAGGAAGGTTTCCCTGAGATCGACACTCGGGTCCCAGGCCTGGAGCGCCTTGAGCAGGGCGAAAGTCGACTCTGGCGCGCTGGATCCATCGCCGACACCAGACAGGCCGCCGACGGCGGGCGGCGTGTCGGCCAGAGGGCGACGCATGAAGAAGCTGATCGTCCTTGCCACGTCCTCCGCCAGGACGGCGTCGGCCT
>CAIQDO010000389.1 GCA_903870555.1 uncultured Caulobacteraceae bacterium | reverse complement strand
TTTGACGAACTGACGGGTGCGCTTGACCGTCGTCGCGTCGATGATCGGATAGAGCAGGTCGGGCGACAGCGACGCAGGGTCCTCCCTGGCCGCCTGTTCGAAGCGTTCCCGGATCGACAGGATGCCGCGATCCGCCAGGAAAGCGTCCTGCCGCAGATAGAACCTGAGCAGGTGGTAGAGGTCCCATAGGGAGTTGTTTACCGGAGTGGCTGTGAGCAGCAGCACGTCGCGCCTCTGGCCCCAAAGCAGCCGCCGCAGCACCTGAGCTCGCGTGGCCGCGTCGGGATTGCGATAGTTGTGGGCTTCGTCGACCACCACCAGTTGATATTCCCGCAGGGGCCGCTGCAGCTTGTCCTGGAACTGGTCCGGATCGGCCATGGCGATCTGCCGGTCGATGGCCAGTTCTTCGTAGGATACGCACTCGACGTCGTTGAGGAAGTGGCTGGACCGGAATCGCCGCCAGGTCGTGTCGCGCAACTGCGCGGGACAGACCAGCAGGCACCGCTGCCGCCGGTCGATGTAGAGCTTGAGAATCTCCCCCGCGATGAAGGTCTTTCCCAGCCCGACCTCGTCGGCGACGATGGCGCCGCCGGTCTGTTCGATCAGCCTCAGGGCGCGCGCCGCGCCGTGCTTCTGGAAGCTGGTCAGGGGCAGGCCGTGATCGGCCTCCTCCAGGCTTTGGACTTCGCTCCCATAGAGTTGGTACAGCGTGCGCAGGAAGACGTCGAAAGGCGTGAACGGCGCGAGCACCTCTTCGAGCAGGTCGATCAGATCGAACGGCGTCGCCTCGTCCCACAGCCGCTCGAACCAGGCCTGGGCCTGTCCGACGACCGGATCGTCCCATCGGGCGAGGTTGAGTTCGAGGTTGTGGGTGACACCCGCCCGGGTCAGGTTCGATGAGCCGGCGATGACGCCGGCGCCGCCGCCGAAGGCCTCAATTCGAGGGGCGAAGATGTAAGCCTTGGCGTGCATGAAGGCGCGCTCGTAACGCCGCGTCTGCATCCGCCCGGATTTCAGGATCTCGATCAGCCTGGCCAGGGCGCGGCGCCCGGCGCGGGTGAAGGGGAATCTGTCGCGTTCCGCCCGCAAGCCGTCGTCGAGATCGCCAAGGCCGCTTCGCAGAAGCCGGCGTTCGAACTGGGTCTGGCTCTCGTCGAGCCGCCGCCTCGGCGGTTTGGCTTCGGAGGGCGGTTCGGCGCCGATCATCAGGCGGATGGCCTCGACCTCGCCCAACTCTCCTGCGATCTGCGCGAAGCCGGCCGGGCTGAAGAAGGCCGAGGCTATGTCCAGCCGACCGGGAGGATCGACCGTCTCGCCGACGCCGAGAGGCGAAATCCCTTCGCGCATCACCTTCGCCACCGCTGCGGCCAGGGTGTTGCCGTCGAGGTTGTCGATGAACTCCGGCGCGCTCATGCGGCGGCGCCCAGCACGAACCGGGCCCGCTCCACGCGCAGCATTTCGTAGGGGGTCATGACCTTCACGCCGAGGCCGATACAGGCATTGGGAATCTTGATCTTCCTTGTCGAGGCTGCGGCCACCTCATGGGTCACCACGACGTGCTTGTGGGCCAGGGCGTGCGCCACCAGGAAGTAGTCTGCCACCTGCAGGAAGGTGTTCACGGCCGCTGGCTCATAGGCTTGCGATGTCGCCCAGGTTGCCACCGTGCCCAGAACGCCGAGGATGGCGGCGTCCGGCGCCAGGAACAGCGTCCTGTTGACCGCCGCCCAGGCCGACAATTCATCCGCCCCCGCCGCGATCTCATCGCCAACCTTTTCGATGCTGTAGACTTGGCCGGCGGCGTTTCCCGCGAGGATCCAGTCCCAGAAGGCGGGGCAGAAATCCAGACCATAGTGAAGGTTCTTGGCCTGGATGAACACGTTCGCGTCGAGCAGATAGGCCATCAGGCCACCCCCAGGCTGTGGGCCAGCCCGCTGAAGGTCGCGTATTTGGAAATGCCCAGCAGGCGGAAGGCGTCGCGATGCAACGTCTGGCCTTCCAGAGTGCTGGCCACCAGCGCGCGCGCAAGCCGTTTGCCGACCCGGGCCGATTGGGTGAGATAGAAATTGCCGCCGCCGCCCGTGGTGAAGGTTCGCAGGCGCTCAAGTTCCGCGCGATAGGCCTCCCACATCTGCTGGGTGGTCAGGCCGCCGACGTCGTGGATGCGGCGTAGCACCACCAGGGTGCTGACCTTGAACCTGCGCGCCAAACGATCCAGCGCCCCGCGCAGATCCTCGCCGCGTCGGTAGTCCTCGCGCACCAGGGCGATCGGGGCCAGCAGTTCGGCGGCCACCCGGTTGCACCAATACTCCACCCGCTGCCGGGGCTCCGAAATAGCCTCCACATTGGAAATCCCGGTCTCGCCCAGCCACAGGTGGGCCAACTCATGGGCCAGGGTGAACATCTGCGCCGCCTTGGTGTCCGCCCCGTTGATAAACACCAAGGGCGCCGAGGCGTCGGCCAGGGCGAAGCC
>CAIQDO010000388.1 GCA_903870555.1 uncultured Caulobacteraceae bacterium | reverse complement strand
GGCGGCGGCGCGGCGCCGGCGGGCCTGGCGAACAGCGCCGGGGCGAGCGCGCCATTGGCGACGATCCGCGCGTAGGTGATGTGCTGCTGAACACTGGACCCCTTGGGTCCGGCGGCGATCTCGAAGGGGAAAAACACCCCGTCGACCTTTTCGTAGTCGCCGAAGTCGGTCTGGCTGACCACCTCAGCGCCCCTCACCTTCTGCACCGTCACCAGCCGCACCACCAGCCAGGCGTCGGGATCGATGTAGTAGGTTAGCTGATCGCCGTTCTTCAAAGTGGCCCGCACCGCCCAGGTCGGCGCGCCGTCGACGTCGACGCGGCCCAGACCTTCCAGCACCGTCCCCTTGGCCTTGGCGTCGATCAGGGCGCTTTCGAAATCGGCCTCTTCCTGCAGACTCTTGGCGTCGTCCGCCGGCATGGACTCGGCGTCCTTGCGGCCCTGGAACGGCTGGATCTGCCAGCCGTTGGCGCCGTCCCATGCCTGCGTCAGGGTCAGGCCCTGGATGGTGGCGTCCATCCGCACCGACCCCGGTCGCGCGATCACTTCCTGAAGGGCGAACTGGGCGTCGAAGCCCGGCGGCCGCATCGTGCCGGACATCTGCAGGGTGCGGATGGCGCGGATCGCCGGCAGTCCGCCGCGCGCCGCCACGTGTCGGGCGACGATCTCGTCCACCGATGGGACGGCTGTCTGCGCGACCGCGCCGACGGCGACACCGGCCCACAGCGCGGAGCCGAGAAGAGTTGCGCGGAAGCTCATGTCGATCGTCTCCGGAAGGGTCTGGCGTCGGTTAGTGAAGGTCGGCTTTGAGGCGGGTCCAGGTGTCGACGTCAGCGGCCAAGGCCGCTTTCGCCTTGGCGTAGCCCGACCGGGAATCGGCCGATGGACCGCCGTCGGCATTGTCCACGGCCGACTGCAGCTTGGCGAGCGCCTCGGTGACACCCACAAGGCTGTCTGGCGAGTCGGCGTCGGTCAGCGCGCCCATCCTCGCGGCCAGGTCGGGCGCCAGGGCCTTCGGCGCCTTCGCGATCGCCGCAAGGGCGGCGGTCGCCGTGACGCGGTCGGTCTGGATCGCGGTCGCCAGGTCATATTCCTGGCGGTAGCTGTCAGGCGACGCCTTGACTCTGGGGTCGGGAACAATCGTCAACGACTTGCTGAATCTGGCCCCTTCGACCAGCAGCGTGACCTGGTAGACGCCAGGCGCCGCCCAGACCCCGGCCGAACGGAAGCCCCCGCCCAGCGTCGGCGGCGTCGTCCAGCGCAGGTCCCAGACCAGCCGGTGGCCGCCGGGGGCGGCGGACAGCGTCGCGGCGGCGGGCAGCCACTCCGGAGCGGTGTCGATATGGGCCAGATCCGGCGCCGGCGCGACGTCGGCGCTGCTGAAGCGGCGCGCCAGGGTCCCAGCGGCGTCACGAATCTCGATCACGACCGGGCCCTTGGCCGGAGCGGACAGCACATAGTCGATGTCGGCGCCGAAGGTTGGATCGGCCGCCATCGGCTCGTCTTTCGGCTTAGGGGTGCCGGTGAAACCGGACGGCCGCGCCCGAACAGCGGTCGCAGGCGCAAACAGCCGTGTCCCGCCCGAGGCGTCGGCCGCCAGTTGCCGCAGAGGTTCGACGTCGTCCAGAATCCAGAAGCCGCGACCGTGGGTGGCGATCACCACATCATCGCCGTGAACGGTGATGTCTCGGACAGAGGTGGCGGGCAGTCCGGTTTGCAGCGGCGCCCAGCGATCGCCGTCATTGAAGGAGACGAACAGGCCGCGTTCCGTGCCCGCGTAGAGCAGCCCGGACCTCTTCGGATCCTCACGCACGACGTTGACCGTGTTCAGGATTCCGCCGTCGGCGAGCCCCGCGACGATCGGGGTCCAACTCTTGCCGCCGTCCCGCGTGCGCAGCACATAGGGCGCGAAGTCGTCAAGCCTGTGGCGGTCGACGGCCACATAGGCGGTATCGGCCGCGGTGTGAGAGGGCTCGATCCCCGCGATCTTAGACCAGGGCTTAAGGCCCGGCGGTGTGATGTCGGCCCAGTGGGCGCCGTCGTCGCGGGTGCGCCAGACCAGACCGTCGTCGGTGCCGGCCCAGACGTCCGCGTCGGACAGGGGCGATGGCCCAATGCTG
>CAIQDO010000387.1 GCA_903870555.1 uncultured Caulobacteraceae bacterium | reverse complement strand
GTCGTAGTAGGAGACGAAATACTCCACCGCATTGTTCGGGAAGAAGCTCTTGAACTCGCTGTAGAGCTGGGCGGCCAGGGTCTTGTTGTGGGCCAGGATCAGCGCCGGCCGCTGGGTGGCCTCGATCACCTTGGCCATGGTGAAGGTCTTGCCCGAGCCGGTGACGCCGAGCAGCACCTGATCGCGCTCGCCGCCCTTCAGGCCCGCGACGATCTCGGCGATGGCGGCGGGCTGGTCGCCGGCCGGCTGGTAGTCGCTGACCAGCTCGAAGCGCCGCCCGCCCTCGCTCTTCTCCGGCCGCGCCGGCCGGTGGGGCGTCCACAGCATCGGCATCGTCGCCGGATCGTGGACGAAGGCGGCGGAGACGTCGGCGACGCCGTTGGACGGAGCGGAACGGGGCATGAACGGAAGGTAGGCGCGCGGCGGCTCAATGGCTAGGGCCGCCGCGCCTCGAAGTCGGTAGTGGTCAGGCTTGCGCGTGCCTGATTTGCTGACGGCGCCGTCTGGCCAGGGTCCCGACCCCGCCGACGCCCACTAGCAACAGTGTCCACGTCGCCGGCTCCGGCACAGGCGCAGGAGGCGCGAGAATCAGGTTCGCCCCGAAATAGGCCTTCACGCTGGAGTCGAAATAGGTCTGGTTCGGAAACTCGAACGAGCCGGGCTCTCCAATGTTGCCTGTCGCCTTATAGGCCTCGCCGATGAAGGTGATCCGGGGGTCCGTGACGAAGCCCGTGGCGTGTATGACCCCGTTGTCCGGCGAACTCGAGGTGATGAACTCCCCGACAACATAGTCCTGGCCGGCCACCAGACTGACCGGGAAGATGTCGTGGTAGCGGAACTGGTCGATGAGCTGGCCGCCGGTCCCCGCCGGGATTGTTGCGGCCGCCATCAGATTGCCGCTGCTGTCCCAAAGCCCAACCTGATGGCTCTGCGCCAACCCGTCCTGGGAGTCGTCGAAGGCGCCGAGCTGGAGCACGGTCACGGCCGTGACGGCTTCGAACTTGAAACCGGTCGTATAGGGGATCGGATCGGTGGCCACGCCGGTGAGGTTCGTGAAGGTCACCGCGGGCGCCGGGTCGGCGGAATGGGCGAGGGGCGCCGCCAGGGTGAAGGCTGTGGCGACGATCGCCGCCGCCAGGGTTTTCGGCTTCATGGATCGGATCTCCGGGGTCAGGCGCCGCGCCACTGGCGGCAAGGGCAGGATCGAGTCATTGTCGCGGCCAAGCAATGTCCGGGGGGCCGATGTATTCCCGATGGCGTCCGATGAATCCCCGATGACGAACGCTGCGGGGTCGGCCCGCAAGGCGCGCATCGTGCTCGCCGACGAGCCGGACTTTCGCTTGGGCTCGCTGTTTGTCCGGCCCGCCCGGCGCGAAGTGGTTGGCCCCGACGGTTCGGACACCCTCGAACCCCGCGTGATGCAGGTGCTGGTGGCGCTCGTCCGCGCGGCCGGCGCTCCGGTGTCGCGCGAGGCCTTGATCGACAGCTGCTGGGACGGGCGCACCGTCGGCGCCGACGCCATCGAGCGTTGCGTCTCGCGGCTGCGTCGTCTCGCCGACGGCGCCGCGGGTGGGGCTTTCGCGATCGAAACCCTCCCGCGCGTGGGCTTTCGCCTGACCCGCGAGACGCCGGACCTTGCCGTCGTCACCACCGGGATGTCGGCGTCATCGGCGGGACTTCGATCCCCGAGGACGCGATGGGCCGTGGCTCTGGGCGCGGCGGCGGTTGCGGCGATCGTCGTCTCGGTGGCCCTCCTCGGCGCCGCGCGCCGAGGCGGCGCCTGGCGGGTCGAGCAGGCGCAGATGCTGGTGGAGACGCCCGGGCTCGCGGCCGGCCCCGCCCTGTCGCCCGGAGGGGCGATGATCGCCTACACCGCCCACACGGCCGATGGCGGTCCCCGCCGAATCTTCCTACGCAATCTCCAGCCTGTCGCGGAGCCCCTGCGGGTGAGCGACGGGCCAGGCTACGACGTCGCTCCCGCCTGGTCTCCAGGCGGCGACCGTCTGGCCTATGTCCGAACGCGCGACGGCGAACCCTGCGAGATTCTCACGCGGCCGGTTCCGGCCGGGCCGGAAGTCAGTGTCGGGCGTTGCGCGCTGGATCAGGACACGACCGTCGCCTGGACGGGAAAGGGCGACAGCCTGCTGTTCGTCGACCGGGAAAAGGCGTTCGGGCCGGAGCGGATCGTCAGGCTGGACCTCGCGAGCGGGACCCGTCGCTTCGTCACCGATCCGCCCCTGGGAATCATCGGCGACTGGACCCCGACGGTCTCGCCCGATGGCCGGCGCCTGGCGTTCAAACGGGCCACGGGGGGACTGCTCTCCGTCGTCGTCCGGGACCTGTCGTCGGGCGCGGAGCGGCGCATCGCCGGGCCGGATGTCGGCATGACGGGTTTGACCTGGTCCGCGGACGGCCGCGCCCTGCTGGTGGCGCTGCAGCGACCGGGTGACGGCGCGGTCTGGGCCTATCCGCTGGACGGCGCCGCGCCCGCGCGACTGGACCTCGGACCCCTGGTGGTCGGGAGCCTCGCCACGGCGCCGCCTGACCGGCTCGCCTTCGAGGTGTTGCGACCCCGGTTTCAGTTGGCCTGGGCGGCGGCGGCGGGGCAGGGCGACGCCGATATCCAATCCGCGGCCGGTCACGCGGAGGATTTCGACATCGCCTCCGACGGCAGTCTGGCGGCCATCGCCTTCCTCGGCGGCGCGCATCACATTCTCGTTCGCCGACCCGGCCAGCCGTGGCGGGTCCTGCCGGACTTTGGCGCGACCGTAATTTGCGGCGTCCGCTGGTCTCCCGACGCGCGGAGCCTGGCCTTCACGGCCATCCTCCCGGGCGGCGCGGGCCTTTTCGTCACGTCCGGCGATGGCGACAGGCCCCGCCGCGTCCTCGCCGCGCCCATGGACGATACCGACGCTCCGGCCTGGACCGATGGCGGGCGGAGCCTGGTG
>CAIQDO010000386.1 GCA_903870555.1 uncultured Caulobacteraceae bacterium | reverse complement strand
TCCGTCGTACGCCCTCGTTGATCCGTGCCCGGTCCATCCGCGTCTCCTGTTCCCAGGCGACATAGGACCGGTCACTTCACGAGCTACGAACTCCGGACACATCACGAGCTAACCACACGGCGTGCACCCGGACTCGTGCGACAGGCACGATCGTCCTAACCTCCCCCACAAGGCGTGCAAAACGCCGGGAGGCAGCCGATGATCATCACCCGCCGCCGCGCCGCCGACGCCGGCGCCTTCGTCGCGCGCCCCGGCCTCGCCTTCAGCCGGTTCTACGGCCAGCGGGCGATGCTGACCGCCTCGCGCCGCGTCGACATCCGCCCCGACGACATCGTCTTCTTTCGTCCGAAGGAGAGTGAGGGGACCTTCCTGCAGTTCGGCGACATCGCCGTCTATGAGGCCGGCGAGATCGCCGACCGCTGGCCGACCTTTCCGGCGGCGGCATGGGGAAAGCTTCGGCTATGGCGCGCTCAGCCGGAGCGTCCGCGCATAGGCGATCGACTCCGACGAGACGCCGACCATCACCCTGTAGTCGCCGGGCAAGGTTCGCCAGGCCTGGGTCGCCGCATCGAAAACGCCGAACGGGTGATTGGTCGACGCCGGGTCGAGCGTCATCTCGACCCGGCGGCTCTGCCCGGGTTTCAGCCACACCTTTTCGAAGGCGACGAGGCGTTTTGGGGGTTCGCCGGCCGAGGCGGGCAGGCCGAGATAGACCTGCGGGGTTTCCGCTCCCGCGCGCCGGCCGGTGTTTGCGACCACAAGCGAGACCTTGACCTTGCCTGGACCGGCCTTTCGGGCGCGCGTGACGCTGAAGTCCCGCAGCGAGAAGGTGGTGTAGGACAGCCCGTGACCGAACGGGAACAGCGGCTTGATCCCGTTCGATTCGAACCAGCGGTAGCCGATGTTCAGGCCCTCGGAATAGTCGACCCGGCGCAGGCCGCCGTCCACCACACCGGGAAACTGCGCGGCCGTGCGCAGGGGAAGATCCTCCGCGCGCCGGGGATAGGTCACCGGCGCCTTCCCCGAGGGGTTCGTCAGACCGAGGATTAGCTGGCTGACAATCGCGCCATCCTCCTGCCCCGGAAACCACGCCTCGAGCACGGCTGGCGCGGCGTCGATCCATGGCATCAGCACCGCGGCGTTGTCCTTGAGCACCACGGCCGCATGCGGGTTCGCCGCCAGCAGCGCCTGAATCATCCTGTCCTGTCCCTTCGGCAGCCCGATGTCTTTCTGGTCCGCGCCTTCGGAGGACAGCGCCCCGGCCAGGATGATCACGGCGTCGGCGCCGCGCGCCGCTTCGACCGCGGTGGCCAGATTGCGGTTGTCCTCGGCGACGAGAGTCAGACTCGCCGTCGCCTTCGACCCCAGAGTGGCGAGAGTGGCCCGCAACCCGTCGAGCGGCGAGGTGGTGTGGAACGGGATCACCTCGGAACTGCCGCCCCCGCCGACCACCGCGCGGCTGGCGTAGTCGGCCTTGCCGATCAGGGCGATGCGCCGGACGGCCCGGGCGTCGAGGGGCAACAGCCCGCGGTCATTCTTCAGCAGCACGGCGGCGACCGAGCCGTCAGCCTCGGCGTCGATGGGCGTCTGAACCAGGGGGCGATCGAACACGCCTAGCCGGAACATCTGGACGTAACGCCGGCGCAGCGCCGTATCGATGTCGGCCTCGGCGATCTCCCCCTTGTCCAACGCCGGGCGCAAGGTTTCCGGAGCGAACCAGGTGAGCCAGCCCGGCGTGGTCAGGCGATAGCCGGGCATTTCGTGGTCGAGGCCGGCTTTCAACGCCGACAGGCTTTGCACCGCGAAGAAATCTGACTGCACGTAACCCTTGAAGCCCCATTGACCCCGCAGGACGTCCGTCAGGAGGTGACGGTTCTCGCACATCTGCTGACCGTTGACCGAGTTGTAGGAACACATGACGGCTGCGGCCCCGCCGTCCTTCACCGCCATCTCGAAGGGTAGGAGATAGAGCTCGTGCAGCACGCGATCGTCGATGATCGCGTTGGTTCGTTTGCGATCGGTTTCCTGCTCGTTCGCGACAAAATGCTTAGGCATGGCGATCACGCCGCGCGCCTGGATCGCCTGGATCTCGGCGACGGCCATTGTCCCGGTGAGGTAGGGGTCTTCGCCGAAATATTCGAAGTTGCGGCCGCCCTGAGGCGCCCGGGCGAGATTCATGCCGGGCGCCTCCATCACCTGCAGGGCGAGCGCGCGGGACTCGCGGCCGAGCAGGTCGCCGAAATCGGCGGCGAGCCGCCGGTCGAACGACGCGGCCAGCGCCATGGCGGACGGCAGGGCCGTGGCCTTGGCCGACTCCGGACTCAGGAGCAGGGCGAGCGCGCCACGGTCCGCGTGATTGGCGGGCAGGCAGTCGTTCTGGCCCACGCCGACCGGGCCGTTTGTGACGCGCAGAGTCGGGATCGCCAGGCGCGGAAGGCCCGGCACGTGCCGCCCGCCGAAACAGCTGGGCAGTTCGGGCACGATGCCGGGGCTCCCCACCAGCTGCTGGAACTTTTCGTCCTGGGTCATGGCCGAAATCAGCCGGTCCGCCCGCGCCTCGGGCGACAGGGTCCTGTCCATCCAGGCCGGACCCGGCGCCGCGGCGGCGGCGGACGCGACCAGAATCGCCGCCAGCGCCAGCATCCGTGGCGCGCCAAACATCCAGGCCATGGCCCACCCTCTCAGGTTCCGGCCCTGATCCCGAGCCCCCTTTTGGCCGAACCTAGGCCGTTCGAACGTCCGGTGTCCAATCCGGCGCCGCGTCACAGCGTCATCCCCTTCGCGCCGCCTTGTCCGGGTCGTGCATCCCTTCGTTCAACTGCCGGGGCATGATCTGCCAGGATTGACCCCAGCGGTCCTGGCGCCAGCCGCAGGCGAGCCAAAGACAGGTGGTCATCTTGCCGGCGATCGTGCGTCTCCATTCGGCGTCTTGCGCCTTTGAACGTGCTCGATTTCGTGAGGTTCACACAACCGCGCTTTTGCAATTCGGCGTCGCGCGCTGATGACGACTGGGAGACTCTGTCGAGGTCCCCAGGTTTGTTTGGAGTCCTGCGGACCCGAGGCGCCAGGGTCATTCAGACGTTCCGAAGAAACCTGTTCGATGCGACGCCCTCGGCCTCCGATCAACAGGCGACCACAGCGACATGCCCCGCCGCCCCAAAGGCGATGATCTTGCTGTCCCGGGTGACGATTGGGACGGCGAGGGCGCGGGCGGTGGCGATCAAAAGGCGGTCGGCAGGGTCGCCGTGGAGCGGCTCTGGCAGGTGGGACGCGGCGATGGCGATGCCCGGCGTGAAGGGCGCCAGCCGGATCGACGGCGCGGCCAGGACGCGCGCGAACCATGTGGCCGGATCGGGCAGGAAGGTCATGCCGCGTCCGGCCCGGGGCCGGCTGAGCAGGCCGATCTCCCAGGCCGAGATGGGCGAGACAAGGACCCCGTCGGCGCCCGCCGCATGGGCGATCGCCGCCAGGGCGCC
>CAIQDO010000385.1 GCA_903870555.1 uncultured Caulobacteraceae bacterium | reverse complement strand
CGACAGCAACATGCCGAGCGCCGAGGCGCCCTCGTCGGCGCTTGCCGCACGGGTGCGGGTGACCACTTCGGCCTGGATCTGGCCTTCCAGGGCCCGGCGGTCGACATGGGCGTCGAAGGCGGCGCGATCGTCGTCGCGGATGGCGATCAGCAGGCTGTGCACATCCCCGGCCGCCGACAGGCGCTGGGTCGTGGCGCAACCGGCCATGGCCAAAAGACCGAAGGCGAGCACAAACCGCGCGGCGTGTCTGGTCATGATGTGGAAAGTTTAGGCGGAAGATGTGGCGCGTCCATGGCGCGCGACCACCTCAGGCTCCGGTTCGTTCCTTGAAGAAGGCGATCACCCGTTCCTCGGCCTTCTTGGTCGGACCGTCGGGATCGTCGTCGACGAGGTGCAGGGTCAGCACCGAATGGGCGGCCATGCGCGAATCGGTCAGGGCGTCCTTGGCCTCGATCTCGATGGCTTCGAATTTGTCGCCGAACTCAGCCTTGAACGAATCGAAGCGGGCGTCGGGGACGAAGGGGTCGCCGTGGAAACGCAGGCCTATCATCGAAAGGTCTTCGTCGGCGAAACGCTGCTTGGCGCAGGCGATCTCGCCCTTGGTGACGCCCATGCCGGCCGAGCGGACAGGGGAGCCGGCCGGAATCGGCATCGACGGCTGCGACAGCACCGGCGCCACCACCGAGGGCTCGGTCATCATCGCCAGGGCGAAATTGCCGGTGAAACACATGCCCACGGCGCCGACGCCCTTGCCGCCGCATTCGGCGTGGACCTTGGCGGCGAGGGCGCGCAGCCAGTCGACGATCGGGCTCGACTTGTCCGTCGACCAGACATTGAACTCGCGCCGGACGCAAATGGCCTTGAGCATCGTGCCCAGGGCGTAGCCCGAGGTGACGGGCCGGCCCGGATCGCCGAACAGGCTGGGGAGGAAGACGGTCATGCCGGCGGCGGCCACGCGGTCGGCGAAGCGGATCACCAGGGGATGCAGACCCGGCATCTCGTGGACGATGATCACCGCCGGGCCGGACCCCCGCCGAAACACCGGCCGCGTCCACCGGCCCTTGGGGTCGGTATAGTCGAAGCGGTCGTAGTCCTTCAGCGCCTCAAGCCAGGCCATCGTCCCATCCCCCAATCCACCCCGACGCGGGCGCGGTGCTAGAAGATGGACCGGCCGGCCACCCTCAAATCGAATCTCTGCTCATTGGACCGGAAGTCGGCGTCGCCTTCCAGCGCCAGATAGGAGTACTGCGAGCCGCCCTTGATTGAGAAGCCGGCCGTCAGCCAGCCGCCCTTGTCGTTCTCGGGCGAGAGGGTGAAGGAACTTCCGCCGGTGAAGTTGGCGGTGGTGTCGCCAATCTGGCCGGCGAGGATCTCGCGGTAGCCGCCGCGCAGTTCGGTGCGCAGCCACGCACCCTGGCCCCACTCGCGGCCGACCACCATCAGGGCCTGGCCGCTGAGCCGGTTGCTGTTGCGGCTGGCGACGATCAGGTCGAAGGCGTTTCCGCCGCCGGTGTCGGTATGCGAGCCCTCGTTGAGTTCGAGGAAATCCGCCGACACTTCCGGCCGGGCGTAGAAGCGTCCGAACGGCTGTTCGTAGGACGCCCCGAAGTGGCCGTCGAAGAACAGGCCGCCCCAGGTCGAGCCGGCTCGCAGTTCGGTGCCGGTTGTGGTGTTGTTGACCGTGGTGCTGGCCACGAACACCCGGTGATCGGCGAACCAGGAATAGCCCGCGCCGACCCGCGCCGACATGGTGAACCGGCCGGCCGTGCGGCGGTAGTAGGCGCCGGCTTCCAACATCGAGGCCACGACACCCGTGCCAATCTGCGACGCGTGGTCGAGTTCGTTGGCGTTGAAGTAGGCCAGGGTCAGGCCGGCGGCGCCGCCAAGGGAGCCGGTGTGCTCGATCCCGCCAACCACGCCAAACAACTTGGCGAAGGAGCCGTCGGTCTGAACGCCGGTCCGATCGACCCGCTCGTTGACCTCCTGCAGCCACAGGCTGGTGCCGGCGACCCGGCTGGACGCCGAGGGGGCGACGCCGGTCATCGAGCCCACAGCCTGGGCCGCCGCGTCGAGAGCTTCGAACATGCCCTGGCCCTGGCTGGGCAGCAGCTGGTCATAGACAGGCTTGAGACCCGCCTCGGTCGTCCGGTTCAGCAGGGCGGTCTGGATGCCGGCATTGCCGGGGGCCGCGGCCAGGACCGCGTCGAGGGCGGAGGCTTCCGCGGCGTTGAAGCCAAGCTGGGCCGCGGTCCTGCGGGTCACGGTGAGCTGAAGCAGGCTGGAGTCGACGGCGGGATTGGCGGCGGCGACGTAGGACGCCGTGGTGCTGAACAGCCAGGGAGCCACACTGACCGCGGCATTGGAAAGGGTCCCGACCGTCAGGGTTCCCTGACCCGGCGTGGTCTGCAGGATGGTGTAGGTGTTGGTCAACGCCGTGGGAATGCTCAGCAGCGTGAGGCCGACGGCGGCGCCCGTGGCGAAGGTGGAGGCGCCGGAGGTGACGAACCGGGTATTGACGCCGTTCTTGGGATCGGCGGACACCAGCAGCACGCCGTTGGCGCCGACGTTGACGCCGCTGATGTGCTCGACGTTGGGGTTGGTGTCTTCAAGCGTGCCATTGTTGACGGAGATCGTCAGAGAGCCATTGCCGCCGCCGGTGATCGCCGAGGTCCCGGCGACCTGTTGCTGCGCCAGGCTGGCGGAAACCTCTTCCACAGCGCCGGTGACGATGGTGGCCGATGCCGCCGAACCGGTGGCGCCGTTGATGACCAGGGCGTTGTTGGATCCGGTTCCGAGGTTGATAACCGGACTGTTCACCGACCCGGAGGTGACGGTCAGGGCGGACCCGCCCGATCCCATCAGGATGGAGCCGTTGATGAACGGCGTCACGGCGCCGATCTCCCGCCAGTAGCTTGGGTAGGT
>CAIQDO010000384.1 GCA_903870555.1 uncultured Caulobacteraceae bacterium | reverse complement strand
TCGTCGGCGACGCGGCGATCTTCGCCATTCATCGCTATCGCACTGGAGCGCCAGCATCATCAGAGGCCACCGCGAAGGTGTCCATCCCCAGCGGTCTGACCACGGTGGCCAGCGCGCCGACCCAGGCCCCAAGCGCGGCAGCCGCGGCGGCGCCGTCCGGTGCGCCGGTCGCGCAAGCGGGACCGGCTGGCGCCGCCGCCCAGGCCGCCTCTGCGCTGGCCGGGCCTGGACCGCCAAGATGACGACCGCCGCGAAGATGACCCCCGCGCCCCAGCCCACGCCGCCGCCGACGACGATGGGACGGTTTCTGGCGGCGCTGAAGGATGATGTGACCCGCGAAACTGCACGGTCCGTCGCCGTTCATCTCGGCTGGCGGAATCCCGAGGTCCACGAGGGGGGGGTGGAGAGCCTGGCGGCCCTCATCAAAGGCCCCACGGCCCCGGCCTTCCTGCTGGTCGACATCAGCGGCGCGGACGAGCCGCTCGAGGCGATGGACGCGTTGGCGGCCCAATGCGGCGAGGAGACCCGGGTGGTGGTCGTGGGTCTGGTAAACGATGTCGGCCTCTATCGGCGCCTGATGGCGATGGGCGTGGCCGACTATCTGGTCAAGCCGGTGTCGGCGCCCGTCCTGGCGGAGGCGATTCAAGCGGCGATTCGTGTCCGCCAGCCCGAACCCGAACACTCGCGCTCGGCCCGGGTGATCGCTTTCATCGGGTCGCGGGGCGGCGTCGGCGCGACGGCCATGGTGCTCTCCGCCGCCTGCATACTGGCTCAGGACAAACGGGTCGTGGTGCTGGACCTTGACCTTCACTTCGGCAGCGCGGCGCTGACGCTGGATCTTGAATCTGGCCGTGGCCTGCACGAGATCCTCGCCAACCCCGACCGGATCGACAGCCTTCTGATCGGGGCGGCGATGACCACCGCCGGCGAACGTTTGCAGATCCTCGGCGGCGAAGACTCCCTCGATGACAGACTGGAGGCGGGCGGACCCGGCCTGACGGCCCTGCTGGCCAACCTCTCGGACGCGACCGATTGCATCCTCGTCGATACGCCTCGGTCTCTCTCTGAACTCAGTCGGCAGATTCTCAGCGTCGCCGACATGATCGTCGTGGTCACCGACCAGTCGCTCGCCGCGATGCGCGACACCCGGCGGTTGTTGACACTTGCCAAGAGCCAGAAGGGCGGGGCGCACACCCTGGTGTTCGCCAACAGGGTGGGAGGCGTCGCCGGCGAAGTCGGGCGGGCCGATTTCGAGCGTGGCATCGGCGCCAAGATCGACGTTTCGGTGCCCTTCGACGCCAAGGCCGCGGTGGCCGCCGCGGAGCGTGGAAAGTCCCTGGCGGATGTCGCCCGCAACCCGGCCACCATTGGCGCCCTGCGCGCATTGGCGGCCTGCCTGATGGGCGGGGCCGCGCCCGCCAAGACATCTCTTTTCGACAGGTTGATGGGCAAATGAGTATGTTCGGACGCAGGGATGGCGGCACGGGCTCGCAGAGCCGGGTGGGCGGCCTGGCGGCGCGGGCCGCCGGGCTCACGGCGCGGGCGGCGCCGCCGGAAGCTCCGGCGCTCGGGGCCGCTGATATCATTGACGCCAAACTGCGTCTTCGGCCGCTGATCGCCGCCCAGATCGACAAGACGCACACCGCCGACCTTGGCCGCGGCGAACTGGCTGCCGCCATCGAACGGATCGTCGGCGCCGGCGCCGAGGCGCAGAAGCTGACATTGGACGCCCGGGAACGACGGGTTCTGGTCACCATGTTCCTGAACGAATTGCTCCCCGAAGGGGATGTGGTGCGCCTCGACCGTCGCGCGTCGCCCCCGGCGCCGGCGGCGACCTCCCGGGCCAACATCGAGGAGGCCGCGCCGCGCATCTACCCGCTTGTCATGGAGCGCATCGACAGCGAGGTGGCGACCAAGCTCAGCCGGCCCGATCTGGCGATCCAACTGGCGGGCATCGTCGCCGAGATTCTCACCGAGCTGAAGATCCAACTCAACCAGCGCGAGCAGCGTGATCTCGTCACCCTGATGCTCAACGACATGCTGGGACTTGGGCCGCTGGAAGTCCTGCTGGCCGACGACACCGTCAACGACATCCTCGTCAACGGGGCCAAGAACATCTACGTCGAGCGTCGCGGCAAGCTGGAGCGCGCCGATGTGACATTCCGCGACGACGCCCACGTCATGGCCATCTGCACGCGCATCGTCAGCAGCATCGGTCGGCGCGTGGATGAGTCCACCCCTCTCGTCGACGCCCGCCTGGCCGACGGCAGCCGTGTCAATATCATCATCCCGCCGCTGGCCATCGACGGCCCGTCGATCTCGATCCGCAAGTTCTCCAAGAAGACCATCGATCTGGACGTCATGGCGCGGCAAGGCAACGTCTCGCCCGCCATGGCCACGATCCTGAAGATCGCCGCGCGCTGCAAGCTGAATATCCTGATCTCGGGCGGCACGGGATCGGGCAAGACCACCTTGCTCAACGCCATGTCGCAGATGATCGACCCCGCCGAGCGAATCGTCACCATCGAGGACGCCGCCGAACTGCAGCTCCAGCAACCTCACGTCGTGCGACTGGAGACCCGGCCGCCGAATCTTGAGGGACGCGGCGAGATCGGCATGCGCGATCTTGTCAAGAACGCCCTGCGGATGCGGCCCGACCGCATCATCCTCGGCGAAATCCGCGGCGAGGAAGCCATCGACATGCTTCAGGCGATGAACACCGGCCACGACGGATCCCTTGGCACGATCCACGCCAATCGCCCTCGGGAGGCCCTGACGAGGCTGGAGAACATGGTGGGGATGAGCGGCATCAACCTGCCCAGCAAGGCCGTGCGCACCCAGATCGCCGCCGCCATCCACATGATCCTCCAGATCAGCCGGATGCGGGACGGGGTTCGGCGGGTGACCAGCATCACCGAGGTGGTCGGCATGGAGGGGGAGGTGATCACCACCCAGGAACTCTACAGCTACAAATTCGAGGGGGAGGCGGCCGATGGCACGCTGCGCGGCCGTTTCGAAACCGCCGGCCTGCGGCCGGCGTTCACGCCGCGGGCCGAGTATTACGGCCTCGACCGGCTGCTGGTGGAGGCGATCGGCTGATGGCGGGCATCCCCTTCGGATTCGTGGCGTTCACTCTGCTGATCGCGGGCCTTTCGGCAATCGTCATGTTCGGCGATCCTGGCAAGCGGCGGCTGGCCAGGCGCGCCCGTCGCGTCGCGGGGGATGAGTCCGAAAAGCGGTCGGCTGTTGGCACGCCGCGCCTGCGACTCAACCGCCAGGGCGGTCTGGACGCGCTCATCCATCGCCTGATCCCCAGACCCGAGGCGTTGCGGTCTCGGCTCGCCGCCACCGGGTCGAGCCTGTCGATTGGCGCCTATGGCGTGATTTCCATTGGCGTGGCGCTGGCCGTCCCGGTGATCCTGATGCTGCGCGGCCTGTCACTTCTGCCAGCCGTGCTGCTCGGGGGCCTCGCCGGGCTGGCCCTGCCGCATATGTACGTCGGCTGGCTGGTCAAGCGTCGGCGTGCGAAGTTCGCCAAGCTGTTCCCCGAGGCGATCGGCCTGATGGTGCGCGGCCTCAAGGCCGGTCTGCCGGTGACCGAGACGATGATCGTCGTCGGTCGCGAGGTCGCCGATCCAGTCGGCGAGGAGTTCCGGCGGGTATCCGATCAGGTCCGCCTGGGTCAGGCGGTGGAGGACGCCCTTTGGGCGGCGGGCAAGCGGCTCGAATCGGCCGAGTTCAATTTCCTGATCATCACCCTGTCGGTCCAGCGTGAGACCGGCGGCAATCTCGCCGAGACCCTGGAAAACCTCGACGATATCCTGCGCAAGCGCCAGCAGATGCGGCTGAAGGTCAAGGCGATGTCGTCGGAGGCCGTGGCCAGCGCCGGCATCATCGGCTCGCTGCCCTTCGTGATGGGCGGAATGATGTTCCTGGTCAGCCACGACTACATCATGACGCTGTTCCGAAACGACCTGGGCCTGATGATGCTGGCCGGGGCGGGGACGAGCCTGCTGATCGGCATCCTGGTCATGATGAAGATGGTGAGTTTCGAAATATGAACCTCGCCGCCATCTTTTCTCCGGGGTCGGTCGGCGAGACGGCCATCGAGGCCGCCGCCGCCCTGGCCAATTTCGCGGTGCTGGTGATCCTGTATCGCGCCTTCATGCCCAATGACGCCATCAACGCCCGGGCGCGCTCCCACGCCAGGCGCCGCACCGAACTGCGCAGCCAGCTCCTCAGCCCTCCCCGCAGGATGCGGCGAGAGCAGTCCGTCACCGCCGTGCGCGGTCTGCTGGAACGGTTGAAGCTCACGCGCGGCGACGAGGGCCGCAAGGCCGCCGACCTGCTCGCCAAGGCCGGCTGGCGTACGCCGGACGCGCTGACCGTGTTCCTTGGTCTGCGCCTGGGCATGCCGGTGGGCCTCGGAATTCTGGCCTATTTGTCGGCGCCGATGCTGCTCCACGCCATCACGCCGGTGCTCAGGGGCATGATCGCCCTGGTGGGTGTCACCGCGGGCGCCTTCGCGCCGTCTCTGTTCGCCCGCAACGCCATCGACGCGCGCAAACAGAAGATTCAGAAAGGGTTGCCGGACGCCCTGGACCTGTTCGTGATCTGCGCCGAAGCCGGCCTTAGCCTGGACGCGGCCATGACCCGCGTGGCCCGGGAGATCGGCCCCAACACCCCCGAATTGGCCGATGAGCTCGGCCTGACCGCCATCGAACTGGGGTTTCTGCCCAACCGCCGCGACGCCCTGCAGAACCTCGCCAAGCGTGTCGACACCCCCTCCATCCGGGGCCTGGTCAACACCCTGACCCAGACCGAGAAATACGGCACGCCCCTGGCCCAGGCCCTGCGGGTGCTGGCGAGCGAGTTCCGCAACATGCGGATGATGAAGGCCGAAGAGAAGGCGGCGCGCCTGCCCGCGACCCTCACCGTGCCGATGATCCTGTTCATCCTGCCGCCGCTGTTCGT
>CAIQDO010000383.1 GCA_903870555.1 uncultured Caulobacteraceae bacterium | reverse complement strand
GCCCCGGCCAGACCCGCACCTACGAACCGGGCCGCGAGCGTCGCGACGAGCGTCCGACCACCACCACCTATCGTCCCGAGCGGCCAACCGGCCCGATCGCCTACAACCAGCGCGTGGCGCGTCCCGACGCGGGCGGCCCGGCAAGGCCGCCGCGTGATGCGGCGCCCGTCCGTGACGCCGGTCCGGCCCGTCCGGAACGTCCGAGCCGGCCCAGCGAGACGGTCCGTTTCTCGGCCCTGAACCCCAAGCCGCCGCGCGACGCCACCCGTCCCGCCGGTCCGCGCCCCGGCGCCGGCCGACCCGCCGCCGCCGCGGCCTCGGGCACGCCGGAGGTTCAGCGCGCCGCCCGTCAGGCGCCGCGTCCCGGCGCCCTCAGCCTCGACCGTCGTCCGGACTTCGATGAGGAAGACGCCGCCCGCAAGGGCAAGACCGCCGGCGGCAAGGCCGTCTCGCGCACCAAGGGCGAACCCAAGCGCCGCGAAGGCCGTCTGACCATCCAGGCCGTGGCCGGAGACGACGAGGGCGCGGTTGAACGCATGCGCTCCCTCGCCTCGGTCCGCCGGGCCCGGGAACGCGAGCGCGAGAAGCGCAAGGGCGGCGCTCAGGACACGGCCCGCACCGGCCGCGACGTGGTCATTCCGGACATCATCACCGTCCAGGAACTGGCCAGCCGCATGGCGGTCCGCGGCGTCGAGATCATCAAGTTCCTGGTCCGCCAGGGCCTGATGCTGAAGATCACCGACGTGATCGATTCGGATACCGCCGAACTGGTGGCGTCCGAGTTCGGACACACCACCCGCCGCGTTTCGGAAAGCGATGTCGAGACCGGCTTCCTGGCCGACGACGACGAGGACGAACACACCCTGCCGCGGCCTCCCGTGGTGGCGGTGATGGGCCACGTCGACCACGGCAAGACCAGCCTGCTCGACGCCCTGCGCTCCACCGATGTGGCGGCCGGCGAAAAGGGGGGCATCACCCAGCATATCGGGGCCTATCAGGTGCGCCTGCCGGATGGCGAACGCATCACCTTCCTCGACACGCCCGGCCACGCCGCCTTCAGCGCCATGCGCGCCCGCGGCGCCAATGTCACCGACATCGTCATCCTGGTGGTGGCGGCCGACGACGGCGTCATGCCCCAGACGATCGAGGCGATCCATCACGCCAAGGCCTCCGGCGCCCCGATCATCGTGGCCATCAACAAGATCGACAAGGCCGGGGCCAACCCCAACCGCGTCGTCAACGAACTGCTGCAGCATGAGATCGTCGCTGAAAGCCTCGGCGGCGAGACCCAGATCATCGAAGTGTCCGCGCTCGAAAAGCTCGGGCTCGACGACCTGATCGAAGCCATCCTGCTGCAGGCCGAGGTGATGGACCTGCGCGCCAACCCCGACCGCACCGCCGAAGGCGTGGTGATTGAGTCCAAGCTCGACCGCGGTCGCGGCGCCGTCGCCACGGTCCTGGTCAAGCGCGGCACGCTCAAGCGCGGCGACATCGTTGTCGCCGGCGCCGCCGCCGGCCGCGTGCGCGCCCTGCTCAACGAGCGCGACGAGCAGCTGACCTCGGCCGGCCCGTCGATGGCCGTCGAGATCCTCGGCCTGGACGGCCTGGCCGATCCGGGCGAGCCCTTCGCCGTGGTCGAGAACGAGGCCCGCGCCCGGGAACTGACCGACTACCGCATCCGCCTCAAGCGCGAGCGCAATCTCACGCCCGTGGGCGCCGGCGGATCCCTGGCCGACATGATGGCCAAGCTGGCCGACAAGAAGGTCTCCGAACTGCCGCTGCTGGTGAAGGCGGATGTGCAGGGATCGGCCGAAGCCATCGTCGGCTCGCTCGACAAGCTCGGCACCGACGAAGTCCGTGCACGGATCATCCTGTCGGGCGCCGGGGGCATCAACGAGAGCGATGTCATGCTGGCCAAGGGCGCCGGCGCGCCGATCATCGGCTTCAACGTCCGCGCCTCGAAACAGGCGCGGGAGCTGGCCGAGCACGAGGGCGTCGAGATCCGCTACTACGCGATCATCTACGACCTGATCGACGACATCAAAGGCGTCATGTCCGGCATGCTGTCGCCGATCCAGCGCGAAACCTTCCTCGGCGCCGCCGAGGTGCTGCAGGCCTTCGACATCACCAAGGTCGGCCGGATCGCCGGCTGCCGGGTCCGCGAAGGCGTGGTGCGTCGGGGCGCCCGCGTCCGGATCATCCGCAAGGACGTGGTGGTTCTGGAACTGGGCACGCTCAAAACGCTCAAGCGCTTCAAGGACGAAGTGGCCGAAGTCACCTCGGGCATGGAATGCGGCATGGAGTTCGCCGGCTTCCAGGACATCCAGCAGGGCGACTACATCGAATGCTTCACCGTCGAAGAGGTCAAGCGCTC
>CAIQDO010000382.1 GCA_903870555.1 uncultured Caulobacteraceae bacterium | reverse complement strand
GGGGCAGGGTCGGTCTGGGGCAGGCCTGTGGTCAGACCATCGCCGAGACCCGGTGGCGTTGGGGTCAAGGCTTCCGCCGGCCTGGGCGGGGCCCGGACGGGCAGGGTGGCGATGGGATCTATCGTTCTCACGACGGCTTGATGGAGGCGCATCGGCGGCGGCTGGGTCTTCACCGGTTTTGGCGGCGTGCGAGGGGTCAGATCGAGCGTTTGGCCGTCGATCGTCGGTGACGGACCTGGGTCGGGCAGGGCGAAGGGATGAAAGGCGCTGTTGATCAGCCAGCCTCCCACCAGCAGATGCGCGGCGACGGACACCCCGACAGCCACGGTCGTGGGGCGGCGGGGCTGAGCGCGGACAACCATGGCGAACCTCCCAGTTCGGCGTTTTTGTTGCCGTTAGGTCAACCTGGTTGCGCGCCGCTGTAAAGGCGCCTTGGGCGCCGTAGCGTCAAGTTAACGACGGTCAGGTTTGGTTTTTACCTGCCGCGGTCGACCGCACGGGTCAGGCCGCCACGCCCGAAGCCAGGAGCGCGTCGATTTCCGCCACACCATAGCCAGCTTCGCTAAGAATTTCCCGGGTATGCTGGCCCAGTTTCGGCGCCGGTCGCTTGGGGCCATCGTCCGCGCCTGGGAAGCGCGCGGGCGCGGCGGGGGCCGAATAGCGCAAGCCGTCGGCGTCTTCGACGTCGACAAAACAGCCGGCCGCCTGGGCGAACGGATCCTCCACCACTTCGCCCGGGGTCTGGACCGGGGCCCAAATCACATCGTTGGCGGTCAGGCGGGCGCCGGCTTCAGCCAAGTCGTAGGCAGCGAATCCCTCGTCGAGCGCGGCGACACAGGCCTCGGGGTTCTTTGAGCGAGCCCAGGCGTTGATGAACCGCTCGTCCTCGATCAGGTCTTCCCGGCCGGCGGACCGAGCGATCGCCGCCCACTCGTTGGTCGCCTGCCGGGGCACGATGCACACCCAGCCGCCACCGCCGGTAGGGAAGAAGTTGTTAAGCGGATCGTGCAGGTGAGTGCGGGTGCGGGTCGCCGACACCTTGCCGTATTTGAGCTGGATCGACATGTCCCAGCCGATCGCGAACACCGCCGAACGCATCAGCGAACTCTCGACCAGCGTTCCCTTGCCGGTTCGAGTCTTCTCCACCACGGCCGCCAGGATCGCCGAGGCGGTCGCCAGCCCACAGACCGTGTCGCCCATGCCCGGCCGGCAGGCGAAGGGCTCGACGCCACGCGGGAAGGTCGCCGAACCGACGCCGGAACGGGCCCAAAAGGCCGCGATATCGAAGGCGGGGGCCTCAGCCCCGGCGCCCTCCAGGCCATAGCCGGATACGCTGCCATATATGAGGCCCGGGAAGCGGTCTTTCAGCGTCTCGTAGTCGAGCCTCGCCCGCTTCAGGGCGCTTGGCCGCACGTTCGTCAGGAACACATCAGCCGTGTCCAAAAGCCGCAACAACGCCTCTCGGCCATCCACGGTGGAGGTGTCGAGAACGATGCCCCGCTTGCCGCGGTTCTCAAATTCGAACACCGGATTGCCTTCAAGGTGGGTCTGGCCGCGGAAAAGGTGACGAGTGGGATCGCCATGCTTGCTCTCGACCTTGATCACCTCCGCGCCCCATTCGGCCAACACCATGCCGGCGCTTGGGGCGG
>CAIQDO010000381.1 GCA_903870555.1 uncultured Caulobacteraceae bacterium | reverse complement strand
TCGGGTGGGGTACCGTCACGATCCCCGGCTTGGTCGGGTGCTTGAAATGGTGGTGGCTTCCGACGGTTCGGGCCTTCGTCCATCCGTCGGCTTCGATCCGCCGAATGATCTCCCGGCTATCCATGTGTGTATATAAACACACTAGCCATTGCGCCGCAACTCGTTGGTGCGCACGAATGCGCACGATTGGACGCTGTGCAGTCGCGACGATCTCTATGCTTGAGGCGGTTGGTTTTCCGTCTCACCCGGTGTCAGCGCCATCCTCTTGAAGCACCCGCCCGCGGAGGCGGCGCCCTTCACCAGCGCGTCCCAGTCATCCGGCGGCGTGTCCCGGTCGAGCATCGCCCTGAACACCGCATAGGCGTCCGTCCGGGAGCCGTAGGCGCGCAGCGTGTCGGCGTCGTTGACCCAGGCGAACACGATGATCCGGGCGGCGGCGTTGTAGCGGAAGAACAGTCGGAACCTCTGGCCGCCGAATTTGGCGCGGAACCAGTGCTTGCGATCCGCGCCGAGCGTTCCGCCTTGCCGGTACTCAGGCCGGGTCGGGTCCGATGGGATCGTCTCGAACGCCAGCCTGTTCAGGGCGGCGAGCAGCTTGGCGTTCGCCGTCTTGCGATACCCTTCTGGGTCCTTTGCCCTGGCGCGCTCGACCGCGGCGGTCAGCTTTTCGACCTGGTCGAGGAACAGGGGGTGGGCGAACAGCGACCAGCCGTTGACGACGGCCATGACCTAGAGGTCGACCTCGCCTTCGATCGGCTCGTCCGGATCGACGTCCATGCCTTCGGTCAACGCCATGATCCGGGCGGCGAGTACGGGCGACAACGCCGCGATCGCCTCGGGGCGGCGCTCGATGTCTCGCGCCAGGAAATCCAGGAATGCGCCCAGAGCCGGGTCGTCTCCCTCGGCGTCCGCGCGATGGACGCTCACCCCGTGCTCGCCGACGCGAAAGGCGATCTTGCCGCCGTAGTCCACGCCGAGGACCTGACGCACCGACTTGGGGATGGTGGTCTGGCCCTTGGCCGTGATCGTGCTGAATTCCTCAAGAACGGTCGACATTGCAGCCTCCATTGGCGGCGTATGTAATGGTTTTTCCTTACACGATCAAGGCCGGGCGGCGCGTTGTTGCGCGCCTGTTCGACAGTTTCAGCGCCACCGGCGGTAAGGCGCGCGGCGGGTGTGGTGCGGGGCATGACCATGTCGATGTTTCACCTGACGCCCTCAAGGGTATACTTCCGGGGGGTCAATGTCTCACCGTCATTGGCACGGAGGGAATCTCCAAATTTCGAAATTATTTTGACTTATCCACAGGAATTCCAAGTCGAGGTGTTAAGTTCTCTTTGCTCTAAATGAACCTATAGGGTCAATTGGAGGAACCAGATTTTGCCGAGTGAACACGACGGCGGCGACCCTATCGAGGACGACGCGGACCCCATCGACGCGACGGACATGGAAGCAGGGGCAGCCTTGGGGGACTTCGTTCCGGATGAACTGCAATCGGAGATGACCGAAGAGATACTGGCAGCACTCCGCAACGGAATTGCGAGCGGGAGAAAACAATGAACACGTTTGGCAGATATTTTGACGTTGAGTCGATTTTGAAGGCGGCTCCGCCCTGGTGGAGTGATTTACTCTCTTTGTGGTGTCCGAGTGGAACTGAGAGTGGAAGCTTTGGTCTCAGGTTGGCGATAAGAAAAAATTATATAAACTTTTATCGCCACGGCCAATCCATTGCGAGGGTTACGTCAGGTCGTGGCGGACCAAAGCTGTCAGTCC
>CAIQDO010000380.1 GCA_903870555.1 uncultured Caulobacteraceae bacterium | reverse complement strand
GGCCGGGGCGGAAACGGACGGGCATGGATTTGGGGCCGGAGATGAAGGTCGAGGCCAGCCATTCAGGCGGATGGGGAATCTCGAAGTCTTCCATTCGCATGAGCACCTCACGCAGGATGGCGTCGATCTCCAGGCGGGCGAGATGCTGGCCGAGGCACACGTGCGGTCCACCGCCGAAGGCGATGTGCTCATTGGGCGAGCGGGCGAGGTCGAGGTGGTCGGGGTCGGCGAAACGGGCCGGATCGCGGTTGGCGGCGCCGAAGTACATCACCACCTTGTCGCCAGCGGCGATGGCCGTGTCGCCGATGCGGGTGTCGCGGGTGGCCGTGCGGCGCATGTAGATCACCGGGCTGGCGAAGCGCAGCAGCTCCTCGCGCGCCGAATCGAGGCGCCCATCGAGGTCGTCCATCAGCCAGGCTTTCTGGTCGGGATTGGCGGTCAGGGCGAGAAGGCCTGTGGACAGCAGGTTGCGGGTGGTGTCGCCGCCAGCGTCGATCAGCAGCAGGAAGAACAGCAGGAATTCCGGATCGGTGAGGCGGCGGCCGTCGACCTCGCAATTGAGCAGGCGCGTGGCAAGGTCGTCGCCGGGGTTGGCGCGTTTGCGGGCGATCAGGTCTGTGGCGTAGCCGAACATCGCCATCACCGCCCGGGGAATCGCCCCCTCCTCCATGGTCTCGGGCGCCGAATGGATGGTCTCGGTATGGCGGTAGAGAGCGCGGCCGTCGTCCAGCGGGAGCCCCATCAACTCGGCGATGACATAGGACGGCATCTCGCCGGCGACGTCGGCGACAAAGTCGCATTCGCCCCTCTCAATCACGGCGTTGACGATCTGGCGGGCCAGTTCGTGCAACCGCAGCCCCTTGCCGGCGGCGGCGGGCTTGGTGAACTCCGACCGGATGAGCTTGCGGAAGGCGGTGTGATGGGGCGGGTCCATCATCAGCATCATCTTCGCCTCGCCCAGGGTCCCGCCCTCGCCGATGCCCGGGTCGGCGATCATGATGGTCGGCTCGGAAGAGAAGGCCTGGAAGTCGTGGTCGACGGCGAAGACATCGTCATAGCGAGTCAGCGCCCAGAAACCGGGACCGTCCGCCTCGGGGTTTCGGTAGACCGGCGCGTTGGTCCGCAGGCGGGAATAGAGCGCGGTAGGGTGGCCGTAGGCGAAGGTCGCGGGATCGAGAAGATCGCCGAGACCAGCGCCAGAAAGGTGCTTTGACAAGTTCGCCTCCCGTGTTCGTCCGGCCGCGACCGGATTGCATTGCCACGACTCTTGCCACGCCGGCGGCCGCCGCGCGACTCCCCGCGCGTTCTAAGGCGACCGGCTAGCGCCCGAAGCCGGCGGCGTCGAGCGGCGGGCCTTCGCCGATGACGTCGAGGTTGCCGCGGCCGGGAACGTGGTTGACCTCGATGCGGACACCGTCGGGGTCCTCGAACAGGATCGAATAGTAGCCGGGCGCCCAGGCGCCGGTCTCCGGAGCGCGAACGATGGCGATCCCGCCGCGGGCGACCATGGCTGCGTGCAGGGCCTCAACGTCCGCATTGGACCTGGCGCGAAAGCACAGGTGGTGCAGGCCGACCCGGCGCTGGTTGAAGCCATCTGCAGACAAGGCCGGGTCGGCGGGGGTGATCAGCAGCCCGGTGCGGGCCCCGATGCAATAGAAGGCCCGGGCGCTGTCATACTGGATCGTCATGCCGAACATCTCGTGTAGCAGCCAGTGATAGAAATCCCGACTGGCGCGAAAGTCCGTCACACTCAACTGAACGTGAGCGATGCCATTAATGTCGATCATGTTCGGCCGCGCCTCCCGCGCGATTTTTCGCCGGACTATGATGGCGCTAGCGCCGCGGTGCAATCGGCGGGCAAACCGACCTCGCGGTCGTCAACGGCCATAGGCCTGCAGCGTCGCCAGGGCGGAGAGGGTGACCCGCCCGCGATATTCCATCTCGACGCCCGGGCTGAGGGCGTCCCAACTCAGCGGCCAACCGCCGTCGGCCTGCTGGCGGGCCGCCAGGGCCGCGAGGTGGCGGCCGATCGTCGCCTCGTCGAACAGGGCGCGGAACGGGCTTTGCGGCGTCGGCGCGAAATCCAGCGGCTTCTGGACATAGCCCGTGGCGTCCGGATCGAGGGCCACCACGCCCGGCGCCGCCACGCGTTCGAGAATCCGCCGCAGCAGACGGTCCGCCCGGGCGCGATCGGGCGCATGAGCCAGGAAGACCTCGACGCAGGCGATCTCGTGGAAGTCGGCCGACCCGGACGCCTCGATCGCCGACCAGCAATAGTCCGTCGCCGCCCCGATCCAGGGGTGATCGATGCCATGTTTCAGAAGCAGGCCGACAATGGCGGCGGTGGGATTGAGATTGGCCGGCGGATGATCCTCCGCGACGCCCCACCACGGCGAATGGGGAAAGGCGTTCGCCGACAGCAGGGAGAACGGAACGCCGCCAGCCGGCGTAGTCACCGACGCCAGCCAGTCGCAGAGGGGCGCCACCCGATCCGGCGTCATCGCGTTGACGGCGTCCAGGGTGCGCAGGGCCACCTCGGCGTCCTGCGGTTGGCTCGGGGGCGCACGCTTGTCCGGCTCAAGGGCATTGCCAAAGCCGCCATCGGCGTTGCGATAGGCCTCCAACGCCGCAACCACCGCGCTGGCTGAACCGTCCTCATAGGCGTGGGCGAACAGCCGGCGCTCAAGGAGACGGCCGTTGAGCAGCATGAACCCTCGGGCGCGGTCGATCGCGGCGTCGGACAAGGCAGCCTCCCGAATCTAAGAACAAAACCAGTACAATCCCGCGAACGGCGGCCGTCAACCCACTGCGAATGCCCCGAACGCGAAAACGGCGATGAATTTTCGCGGCGCGTCGATGCCATTTTTCTAGCTGGCGTCGTTGGCAAACCCGGCTAGGCGTTGCGGACGCGTCGCAAGGGCGCGTCGCGATCGAGGTGCACCTTGGCGAGACTGCAGAGCTCAAGGCGAGGCTGCCAACCGTGACGCGATTCTCCGCCCTCGGCCTGCTGCGCGCCGGCCTGACCGGCCAGAAGCGCTGGCCGCGCCATTGGCGCGATCCCGAGCCGGCGAAGGCCTATGACGTGGTGATCATCGGCGGTGGCGGCCACGGCCTGGCGACGGCCTACTACCTGGCCAAGGTCCACGGCGTGACGTCGGTGGCGGTTCTGGAGAAGGCCTGGATCGGCGGCGGCAACACCGGCCGCAACACCACCATCGTTCGCTCCAACTATCGCCAGCCGCAGCTTCAACGGCTGCTGGAATTCTCCCTGAAGACCTGGGAAACGCTGAGCGACGACCTCAACTACAATGTGATGTTCAGCCAACGCGGGGCGGTGTTCCTCGGCCACTCCGACGCCGACATGACCCGGCTTGCCGAACGCGGCGACGCCCTGCGCTGCGCCGGCATCGACGCCGAACTGATGAGCCGACAGGAGGTCGGACGGCTGGCCCCCTGCCTCGACCTGTCGCCGACGGCGCGGTTTCCGATCCACGGCGGCCTGATCCAGAAGCGCGGCGGGACCGCGCGGCACGACGCCGTCGCCTGGGGTTACGCCCGGGCGGCCGACGCCCTGGGCGTCGACGTGATCCAGAACTGCGAGATGACCGGCTTCCTGATGGACGGCGAGCGGGTCGCTGGCGTGAAAACGAGCCGGGGCGACATCGGCGCCGGCCGGGTCGGCATCTGCGTCGCCGGCAATTCGGGCGTCGTCGCCGGACTCGCCGGGCTGAAGCTGCCGATCGAATCGCATTTGCTGCAGGCGTTCGTCTCAGAGCCGGTGAAGCCGATGCTCGACACGGTGATCATGTCGCAGTCGATCCACGCCTACATCAGCCAGTCGGACAAGGGCGAGATGGTGGTGGGCGGCGATCCGGACCACTACCCGACCTATTCGCAACGCGGTTCGCCGCACAGGATCGAGGACGTGGCGGCTCAGGCGATCAGTCTAATTCCGGCGATGAGCCGGCTGCGGATGTTGCGAGCCTGGGCCGGAACCACCGATATGAGCTTCGACGGCTCGCCGATCATCGGCCCGACGCCGTTGGACGGGCTCTATCTCAACGGCGGCTGGTGCTATGGCGGCTTCAAGGCCACGCCGGGCTCGGGCCGCCTCTACGCCCACCTGCTGGCCACGGGCGAGAGCCACGACATCGCCGCGCCGTTCAGTCTCGACCGCTTCGCTCGTGGCGCGACCATCGACGAAGCGGGCGCCGGCCCCGCCCCACAGGACCGCTAGCGATGATGCTGATCGCCTGCCCCCACTGCGGACCGCGCGCGCATGTCGAGTTCGCCTATGGACGTACGCTCGACGCGGTGCTGCCGCTGGACGCGCTCCCCGACGCGGCGGCGAGGATTCTCTACCAGCGGGACAACCCGCGTGGTCTGTCACTGGAGCTTTGGCGCCACACCTTCGGCTGCCGCTCATGGCTACGGGTGACGCGGCACACAGTCACCCATGAGATTTCCGAAGTCATCGCCTGGCCGCCGACGCCGGCGCCAGAAGCACCATGACAGGGCCATTCCGCACAGCCTCCGGCGGGCTGATCGACCGCGACCGCACCCTCGCCTTCACCTTCGACGGGCGGCCGATGACGGCCCACCCCGGCGACACCCTTGCCTCGGCCTTGCTGGCGAACGGCGTGCGATTGATGGGACGCAGCTTCAAGTACCACCGCCCGCGAGGGGTGCTCGGAGCCGGCGTGGAGGAGCCCAACGCCTTGGTCGGCGCCGGGGTTGGCGGGCGCTACGAGCCCAACACCCGCGCCACCGACCTGTTCGTCTACGACGGCCTGCAGGCGGTCAGCCAGAACCGCTGGCCGAGTCTGGACTTTGACGCCGGGGCGGTGAACCAGGCGTTTGCGGCGTTCATCCCCGCCGGCTTCTATTACAAGACCTTCTTTGGCGGTCCCCGCCGCTGGGGCCTGTACGAACGTTTCATCCGCCAAGCAGCCGGTCTCGGCGCTCCGCCGACGCAGCCGGACACCGACGCCTTCGACCAGCGGGCGGCGTTCTGCGACGTGCTGGTGGTCGGTGCGGGCCCGGCTGGGCTGGCCGCGGCGACGGCGGCGACGATGGCCGGCGCCCGGGTGATCCTGGTCGAACAGGACGTTCGCCCGGGTGGCGTCCTGCTGCGCGACCCGGCGACGGTTTGCGACACGGCCGGGACGATCTGGGCAGACGGCGTGGCGGCGCGGATCCGCGCCAGTGGCGGACGGGTGCTAACCCGCACGACCGCCACCGGTTATCATGACCACGACCTGGTCACCCTCATCGAGCGACGGGTCGAGGCCGGCCAGGCCCCGGACGTCGGCCCCGCGCAGCGACTGTGGCGAGTCCGGGCGCGTCGGGTCGTGTTGGCCCAGGGGGCGATCGAGCGACCGCTGCTGTTTTCCGGTAATGACCGGCCAGGCGTGATGCTGGCCGGCGCGGCGCGAACCTACGCCGCGCGCTATGGCGTGAAGGCCGGCGAGCGGGCGACGGTGGCCGGCTGCGACGACGGCGTCTACGGCACAGCCTTGGCCTTGGCTGACGCGGGAATCGCCATCGTCGCGGTGCTCGATTCGCGACCGGAGGCGCCCGGCCCCCTGGCGTCGACGGCGCGGAATCGTTTCGCCTGTCACCTCGGCGCCCGGCTCGTCGCCGCCCGAGGCGGCAAGATGGTGAGCGGCGCCATCGCCGACGTCGGCGGCCGGCGCGTCGATCTCGACTGTGACCTGATCGCCATGTCCGGCGGCCAGACACCGGTGGTTCATCTGCACATGCAGGCCGGCGGCGGCCTGGCCTGGGACGAGGCCAGCGGCGCCTTCAACCCGATCGCAAGCCGGCAAAGCCAGGACAGCGCCGGGGCCGGCGCCGGCGCGCACGGCTTGGCCAACGCCCTGGCCGACGGCTGGCGGGCGGGGTCGGCCGCGGCGGAGTCCTTGGGATTGAAGGCTCCCCGCGAGCGGCCGCCCTGGAGCGCGGCGCCGGCGGCGGCGTCCGACCGGCCCGGCCAAGCCTACGACCTGCCGTCCGGCGCCGACACCAAGACCGCCTTCATCGATTTCCAGAACGACGTCACCGCGTCGGACGTCGACCTGGCGTGGCGCGAAGGCTACCGGTCGGTGGAGCATCTCAAGCGCTACACAACCCTGGGCATGGCCTCCGATCAGGGCAAGACCAGCAACCTCGTCGGTCTGGCGCGAATGGCGACAGCCATGGGCAAGACGCCGCCCGAGGTGGGCCTGACCACCTTCCGCCCACCCTACACGCCGGTGACCTTCGGCGCCCTGGCCGGGGCGGCCGTCGGCGACCACGTCGCGCCCAACCGCCGCCTCGCCCTCCACGCCGAGCACACGGCGGCCGGCGCGGTGTGGCAGCCCTCGGGCTATT
>CAIQDO010000379.1 GCA_903870555.1 uncultured Caulobacteraceae bacterium | reverse complement strand
CGGTTCCAGTTGACGACGCCGGCGCGCACCCCGCGCCAGAACCGCCGGTACAACGCCTCGTCGCCGCCGATCAGCCCGGCTGCCAGGCCGAACCGGGTGTCGTTGGCGACGGCCAGGGCGTCGTCGAAGGTCGCGACGCAGCGAATCTGCAGCAGGGGGCCGAACAGTTCGTCGTCGGATACCGAGCCGGCTTGCGTCATGTCGATCAGGGCCGGGGTCAGCAGCGGACGGCCCGCCGAGACGCGTGTCAGGCCGGTCAGCCGGAGGCCGCCGGCGGCGACCAGACGGGCCTCGGCGGCCAGCAGGCTGTCGGCGGCGGCGTTGTCGATCACCGGGCCAAGGTACGGCTGCGGCTCGTCGAACGGCGCGCCGACGCGAAGCCGGGCGGTCAGGGCCGTCAGGGCCTCGACGATCCGGTCGCCGCCGGCGCCGGCCGGCACGATCAGCCGGCGGGCGCAGGAGCAGCGCTGCCCGGCCGAGACGAACGCCGATTGGGCGATCAGATGGGCGGCGTCCTCCACGTCCTCGACGTCCCAGGCCACCAGGGCGTTGTTGCCGCCGAGCTCCAGCGCCAGGATCTTGTCGGGGCGTCCGGCCAGGGCGTGGTGGATCGCCCGGCCGGCGGGCGCACCGCCGGTGAACAGCACCCCGTCAACGCCGTCGTGGCCGACCAATGCGGCGCCGGTGTCCGCCCCGCCGATGGCGACCTGCAGCACTCCGTCCGGCAGGCCTGCTCGCCGCCACAGCTCCGCCATGAGCAGGCCGCTGGCCGGGGTCTTGTCGCTGGGCTTGAACACCACGGCGTTGCCGGCCAGCAGCGCTGGGACGATGTGACCATTGGCCAGATGCATCGGGAAGTTGAACGGGCCGATCACCGCCAGCACGCCGTGCGGCCGGTGACGGATCGCCTGTCGTACGCCGTTGGCGTCATTGAGGGTTTCCCCGGCGCGCAGGTCCTGGGCGCGGATCGAGATGGCCACCTTGGCGGCGACGCTGTCGGCCTCGGTCAGGGTCTCCCAATAGGGCTTGCCGGTCTCGCGCGAGATCAGCCGCGCGATGTCGGCCCGCTCCGCCCGCACCAGATTGGCGAAGGCCAGGGCGACGGCGCGGCGGGCCTCCAGCGGCGCGTCGGCCCAGTCAGGGAACGCCTTGCGGGCGCCGGAAACCAGGGTGTCGAGGCCGGTGGCGTCGACCGCGGCGCCGCGCCAGACGATTTCATCCGTACACGGATCGAGCGAAACGATCTCAGAAGCCGACATGACGCACCGTGTCTCCAACCTCAAGGCGTAGCGCCTGGGCGAGGGCGCCGTCGAGCGTCACGCCGCCGTCATCGGCCACGTCCACCCCGCCCCGGGCGCAGCGGAACGCCGCCCCGGCGCCGGCGCTGACCAGGCGATCGGCGCCTGGCCTGACCTCGCCGATGGCGGTCACGGCGGCGCAACGGCTGTCGCGCACCGCCCGCAGGTCGTCGATGTTGGCGAACAAGGTCGGGCCGCCGTCGAAGATGTCGATATAGCCTTCCGACCGGAAGCCCTCCTCCAGCAGCAGGGCCATCGCCCGCCGCCCGTCGTCGTGCGGCCGACCGAGCGCTTGACGCGCCGCCTTGGGCAGCAGGCTGGCGTAGATCGGGTGCTTGGGCGACAGGTCGGCGATGAACTGGTTGCCCAGCACGGCGTTCATCCTGTCGGCCTCGGCGAAGTCCATGTCGTAGAACTCCCGGCCCAGGGCTTCCCACACCGGCGAGGCGCCGGTCTCGTCCTGCCAGCCGCGCATGTCTGAGATCACCTGGCGGCCGAACCAGTCGCGATGCTCGGCCAGGAACAGGTAGCGGCTGCGCGCCGTCAACCGGCCGGTGGCCGCGCCGCGGGCCGAGGCGTCGACGAACAACCCGCCGACCTCCGCCGCGCCGTCGAAGTCGTTGGCCAGCATTAGTACGTCGTGGGCGACGACCTTGTTCAGCGCCTTGTGGGTCTGGGCCTGGCGGGTGAGGCGATAGCTGTAGAACGGCCACTCGACCCCGATGCGCGAGAAGATGCAGGCGGTGGCGACCAGCGCCCCGTCCGCTACACCACCGTCGGCGTCCAGCCGCTCGACCACCAGGAACATCGGCGCGCCCCGGGCGCGGAAGTCGTCGGACAGCAGGGCCGCCTCGCTCGCCTTCAGCCGCTCGCGCAGCAGGCCATGGTCGGGCTGGAGGTTGGTCATGCCGGGGCCGGCCGCCTGGGCGAGGCGGTAAAGCCCGTCGACGTCGCCGCGCCGCGCGGGCCGCACGACGAGCACGCCGCCTGATGTCGCCGAAGATTCTGCTGTGGTCATCATGGCCTGATCATGTAGGGAAACGGGCGGAATAGGCTGCCTAATTGCGGTGGCGTAACCGCAGGATGTGCGGCGGGAGAGGATCATGACCGCAGCTTCCGCCGTCGACCGCATCGATCTGAAAATCCTCGCCGCCCTGCAGGCCGACGGCCGGGTGACCAACCAGGCGCTGAGCCAGGTCGTGGGCCTGTCGGCCAGCGCCTGCCTGGCGCGAACGCGGCGCCTGGAAACGGACGGGCTGATCGCGGGCTATCACGCCCGGGTGGCCATAGAGAGTATCCGCCCGACGGTGGTGATCTTCGCCGAAGTCACCCTGACCCGCCACCACCCGTCGGACTTCGCCGCCTTCGAGGCCTTCGCCATGACCATCCCCCAGATCGTCGAGGCGGCCCAGGTCAGCGGCGCCTTCGACTATCTCCTGAAGGTGGCGGTCGGCGATATGCGCGCCTGGCGCGAACTGTCCGACCGGATCCTCAATTCCGACCTCGGCGTGGGCAAGATTTCCTCCCATGTGATGATGAAGGCGGCCAAGGACTTCTCGGGCTTCCCTATCGCGGGATGACGGCGCCGGCGATCAGGGTCGCTCGGACATGGTCCGACGTGGGATCGGCCAAGGCGTCTGCCAGGGGGACATGCAACAGGCACAGGTCGGCCGGCGCGCCAACGCCCACTCGGCGCAGCGGGCCGCCGGGGCCCTGCGCCTCGCCCTGGAACAGCGCCAGCGCCCGGGCCGCGCCGATGCGTTCGCCGGCGCCGAGAACCCGCCCCTTCGCGGTGCGCCTGACCGTGGCCGCGGCGATGGCCGCCCAGGGATCGACTGGTCCATAGGGGGCGTCGCTGCTCGCCGCGACCCGGATCCCGGCCGCGAGAAGCGAGCCGCAGGGGTAGAGCCACGGCTGGTCCGCCGGATCGACCTCCGCGAGGTAGCGGTCGCCCTTGGCGGCGACGAAGGCCGGCTGGGTGACGACGGTCAGACCGAGATCGGCGATCAGGTCCGCCGCGTCCGGGGAGATGACGCCGCCATGCTCGACCCGGTCGCCGGGCCGCGCGCCGCCGTCGCCCAGCAGGGCCAGGAAGAACGCCAGTTCCGCCGCGGTGACACAGTGGGCGGCGACCGGGCGGCCCCAGGATCGGGCGCACGCCACCAGGGCCTGGGCGGCGTCGAAGTCGGGCAGGTCGCGGTCGTCGAACAATAGCTTCACCGGCCCGACCGCGAACCGGCCGGCCGGGTCCTCGCGCAGGGCGCCACCGCTCATCAGCGTCAGGTGCTGGACGAGTTCTCGCCGGTCGATCGCGGCGGCGAAGGCCCCTGCCTGATCGTCGTCGGTAGTGACGCTGGCGTCGGTGACGCCGGTGACACCCCAGCGGGCGAGATCGGCGCCGACCTCGGCCAGGGACGGAGGGCCGTCGTCCAGCCTCCGCCGCAGCCAGGCGTCGCCGCGCCAGATCCGGCCGTTGGCGTCGATGTCCCCGTCGCCGATCCTGGCCTTCGCCAGGGCCGCCGAGTTGAGGATCCACAAGGCGCCGGTGCGGTCCTGGACGCGCACCGGCCGGTCCGGAACGATGGCGTCGAGGATCGCCCTATCGGGCAACCCTGCCGCCGATTCGTCGAAACCGAACGCGCGCAGCCACGCGCCGGGCGGGAGCCCAGCGGCTGCGGCGCGCAGGGCGTCCGCGAAGGCGGCGGGCCCGGCACGCGACGCCGCGCCGACGTCCAGCGACCGGGCGCGCGCGGCCAAGGCGAACAGATGGATATGGTGGTCGTGAAGGCCCGCGATCAAGGCGCCGCCCCGGCCGTCGACCGTCTCCTCGGGTCCTTTCAGGCCGACGCCGATCTGGGCGATGCGTCCGGCGGACAGACGGACATCCAGGCCGGAGCGCCCGTCGATCTCGACATCGCGAAGGATGAGGCCGCTCATGGCCGCCAGATCACCGTCCGCGACCCCCGCGGTCAACCTCGGCCTAGCCCGGCGTTCGCTTTGCGGGCAAGACGGTCTTCCGAGGTCCGTCGCCCATGACCGTTTTCGATCGCCAGTCCCTGCCGTCGCTGCTGAGCCTGCCCGACGAGGCGTTCGGGCCGGACAGCGATCATCCCTGCCTGACGGTCGAGCTGGACGGCCTCGACGAGGCCTCGGCGCGCCGCCTGGCGCACCTGCCCTGTCCGGTGATCGGGGTCGGGGAGGGGCCCGCGGGCGACTGGCTCGACCTGACCGTGACGACGCCCGCCGCCGCCGAAACCGTGGCGGCCAATGTCGCCAAGGCGCCGTTCGCATCCCTGGTGCTGGTCCAGACTCTGCGCGCGGCCGCCGGCCTGCCGCTCCAGGCGGCCCTGACCGTGGAAAGCCTGGCCTTCGCCACCCTCCAGGCCGGCCCGGAGTTTCGATCCTGGCTCGCCACCCGGACGCCGGACGCCGGCGCGCCGCTCGGAGATGCGGAGCCCGTGCGGGTGTCTCGCGACGGAGGAGAGCTGCGGATCACCCTGTACCGGCCGGAGGCTCTGAACGCCGTCAATATCGCCATGCGCGACGCCCTGAGCGAGGCGCTGGATCTGGCGCTGGCCGACGACACCGTCACCCGAGTGACGGTAGACGCCGCCGGGCGGTGCTTCAGCACCGGGGGCGATGTCGCCGAGTTCGGACAGGCGGCCGACCCGACCCAGGCCCATTGGGTGCGCACCCTGCGCGGCCCGGCCCGCCGACTGATCGATCTTCGCGATCGCCTGACCGTTCGCGCCCAAGGCGGGGTGATCGGCGCCGGCGTCGAGATGGCGGCCTTCGCCGGCCGCCTCGTCGCCTCGCCCGACGCCTGGTTCCAGCTTCCCGAGCTCCGCTACGGCCTGATCCCCGGCGCCGGCGGCACGGTCAGCGTCACGGCCCGCATCGGACGCCAGAGAACCGCTTGGCTAGCCCTGTCGATGCGCAAGCTGAACGCCCGCACGGCGCTCGACTGGGGACTGGTCGATGCGATCGAGGGCTGAGCACGTTCCGAAAAGTGGGAACCGGTTTTCGGAATAAACGTGCGATAAAACAAAGATCTAGAAAAGGAGCCCCTTCTCCAACATCCCGTGCACGCCCTTCTCGCCGTTGACCGTCTGGGTGACGCGGAAGTCCACGGCCAGGGAGCAGAACTGATAGGCCTGGACGCGGGTCAGGGCGCTGCGGGTGCAGATCAGGTCAATCATGTTGCGCAGGGCCTGCTTCATCGCCAGGTCGAGGTCCTCGTTGAAGCCCAGGGTGATGAAGTGGGTGGGGGTCTCCGCCCTGGGCCAGGCGAACGGCGCCGCGCCCTCGGCGCGCCTGTGCAGGACGAAGGTGAAGGTCCCGGTCAGCCCCATCTCCAGGGCGTTGACGCACACCTCGCCGTCGCCCTGCCGCCCGTGGCCGTCGCCCACCGAGAAGTTGGCGCCCGGAACCCAGACCGGGAAGAAGATCGTGGCGCCGACGCTCAGCTCCTTGCAGTCCATGTTGCCGCCGTGCTCACGCGGCTCCTTGCTTGACAGCCGGCCATAGCGCGGCGGCGGCGCCACCCCGGCGGTGCCGAAGAACGGCCGCAGCGGCAGGGTCGGGCCCCAGTCGGGCTTGCCGGTCATCGCCGTGCGGTCGACGCGGATGTGGCTGACATAGCGGTCCGGGAAGTCCTCGGGCAGGGTTCCGGCCAGGGGACGGACGGCGCAATAGCCCCAGTCGTGGTTGGGCTCGATCGCCTCGATGCGAATTTCCAAGGTGTCGCCAGGCTCGGAGCCCGCGATGGCCACGGGGCCGGTGAGGATGTGGGGACCGATCCGCTCCAGCTTCGCGTCATGGATCGCCTGAAGCGCCGGCGGGATCGCCAGCCCCTGGTCCGGCGACGGCATCACCTCGGGGCCGCCGGACACGCACTCGAACACCACCGTGTCGCCGGGCGCGATGGTCAGCACCGGATCGAAGGCGGCGTCGAACATGCCGAAGCGGACCGTTTCGGGCGTGGCGGCGAGGCGGTGGAGCATGAAGCGAGTCAATCCTGTCGTGGCGGGCGCGACGGACGTCCCGTCAATGGTTCCGAATCGCGCAAAATCCCCCATCGCGCCAGAGGTGGGCGCCGCTTGGCGACGCTTTGGCGTCGCCTGCACTAAAATCAACGCGCGGCGGCGCTCGCCAAGCTCGCCGGCTGCGACTATGGCCGACGGGACGTTTGGAGGGAATTACGAGCGGATGATGGATGGCTGCTGGCTGAGTTTCGCCGCTTTCGACGATGATGATCTGACCGCCCTGGCCGACGATCCGCGTCCCATGCCGATTTCGGCCGACTGTCGGGCTGGCGTGATCGACGCCCTGCGAGGCTTGCGCGATCACGCGCGCATCCTGGCGGACGCCTTGCCGTCGGGCTCCCTGTCTCACGAAGCGTTCGAACCGTGAAGGCGGCGCTGGAGATCGCCGCCGCCGTGCGGGCCGGGCGGACGTCGGCGGGGGCCGTGGTCGCCGACACGCTCGCCGCCATCGCCCGCGACAATCCGCGGCTCAACGCCTTCACCCTGACGCTGGCCGACCAGGCCAAGGCCGACGCCCACGCGGTCGACGCCGACATCGCCGCCGGTCGGCCGGTCGGCCCTCTGGCCGGCGTGCCGTTCGCCGTGAAAAACCTTTACGACATCCAGGGCGTCGTCACCCTCGCGGGCTCGATCATCCGCCGGGACGCGGCTCCAGCCACGGCCGACGCGCCGCTGGTCGCGCGGCTGAAGGCCGCCGGGGCCATTCTCGTCGGCGCCCTGAACATGGACGAATATGCCTACGGCTTCGTCACCGAGAACGCCCACTACGGCCCTACCCACAATCCCCACGACCTGACGCGCATCGCCGGCGGCTCGTCAGGCGGGTCGGCTGCGGCGGTGGCGGCGGGGCTGGTTCCCCTGGCCCTGGGGTCGGACACCAACGGCTCGATCCGCGTGCCGGCGGGCCTCTGCGGAGTCTATGGCCTCAAGCCGACGTTCGGACGCCTGGATCGGGGCGGGGTGTTCCCCTTCGTTCACAGCCTGGACCATGCCGGCCCGTTCGCCCGCGACGTCGCCGATCTGTCGGCGGCCTATGATGTGATGACCGACGACGGCGCCCCGGCCATCGGCCCGGAACTCGACGTCTCCGCCGAGCGGCCATTGCGGGTGGGCGTACTGGGCGGCTGGTTCACCCTCGGCGCCTTCCCGGAGGTGGTCGAAAGCCTGTCGCGGGTCGCGGTCGCCCTGGGCGCCACGCCCGCCGAACTTCCCGGCGCCGAGGCGGCCCGGTCCGCCGCCTTCTGTCTGAGCTCCTGGGAGGGCGCCCGCCTCCACTGGGACGACATCGCCGCCCGGCCCGGGGACTACGATCCGGCGGTGCGCGATCGGCTGCTGGCCGGAACGCGGGTTCCGGACGATGTGGTCGCGGCGGCGCGGGCCTATCGGCTGGTGTTCCGCGAGGCTGCCCGGGCGCTGTTCGAGCGGTTCGACGTGCTGCTGGCGCCGGCGACGCCCTGTCCGGCGCCGGGCATCGGCCAGGCGACCATGGTCCTGAACGGCGAGACCGTGTCGGTGCGCCGCAATCTGGGCACCTACACACAGCCGATCAGCTTCATCGGCCTGCCGGTGGTGACGGTTCCCGTCGACCGGCCCGGCCAACTGCCGGTGGGCGTCCAGATCATCGCCCCGGCCTGGCGCGAGGATCTGGCCTTCGCCGTCGCGCGAAAACTGGAAACCCTGGGCGTCGTCGCCGCCCACACCCCTGGAGGCTTCGCATGATCGTCAACGACCCCGACATCGTCGCCGAGGTGCGGGCTGCGGCGGATGCCTATGAGACGGCGCTGATGGACAACGACGTCGAGGCCCTCGACGGCGCGTTCTGGGACTCGCCGCACACCGTCCGAATGGGCGTGGCCGAGAACCTCTACGGCTTCGCCGAGATCGCCGCCTTCCGCGTCGGCCGCACCGGCGGCTCGCCGACCCGCGATCGCCTCAGGGTCGAGATCGCGACGTTCGGCCGGGACTTCGCGGTGGTCAACACCGAGTTCCGTCGCACCGGCGCCACCCAGACGGGCCGCCAGACCCAGACCTGGGTGCGCACCGACGCCGGCTGGAAAGTGGTCTCGGCCCACGTCTCCCTGCTCCAGGGCGGGACCGATCAGCGGGCGCGGTAGGGAATTTGGCGGGAGGGACTATCCGTCGGGTTGCCACCCGCCCGAATGTCTCGAATCGGGCAGGTGGGGGGAGGCAATGTTCGACCTATTTAGGACTTTGCCGCTTCACCCGTCATTGCAGTGATAGAGCGGCAATGATCTAAAGAAGTCATGTCGAGGTTTATGAAGGCCGTTTTTCTCGGCACGCTTGCCGCCGCATTTCTCCCCATGATCTTCACCACGTCGCTCGCCGCGATGATGCTTCCTGAGGTGATGCACGGCGCCTACGAGGCTTGGCAGGTCGTCTACCTCTTGATGCTGCCACTCATAGTGGCGTTTCCGGTCGTGCTGATCGCTGCCCTCGTTGTCGGGCTGCCCACCGCGGCAATCCTGAAGTGGTGCGGGCGAGAGAGCCAAGCGGCGTACCTTGCCAGCGGGATTATTGCCGGAACCATCATCCCAATTGCAGCGCTCGGTCTTCTACGGGCGCCTAGCGGCTATTGGGTAGCGTCGCTGGGAGCCCTCGGTGGAGGCGCCACTGCCCACTCTTGGTGGACTTTGGGGCACGGCTCAAAGGCGCGCTAGCCACCCACCGCTGTCTTTGGGAATGCCCGCTCAAGGGCATTCCGCTCAGGGCACGGTTTCAAGATCGGCCTGCCGGAACTCATCGTCCGTCGCCAGGATGGGCGCGCCGTGTAACTTGGCGCAGGCGTAGTGCAGGCAGTCGCCGAGGTTGAGGCCGTGGCGTCCCCCGCGATAACGATGGGCGGCGGACAACGCCAGGCGGGTCGTCTCCATCGCCGGCGGCAGATCCCGGATGTCGATCCCGCACGGATCAAGGAATTCGAGAATGAGCGGTTCGACGGCCTCCACGGACAGGCCGAACTTATCCGGACGCGCCAAGGCCAACGCCGCCTCGAGCACCGCGACCGGAGAGGTCATGCGAGAGGCCGCCGAAATCAGGGCTTCGGACACCCGATCGGCTTCGGCCTCGTCCGACAGCAGAGCGATAATCGCGCAGGCGTCGACGAACATCAGGGTTCTCCCCACATATCGTCAAACGCGGCCTTCGGCAGCGGCGCCTTCGCCGCCAAGGTGAGCGTGACGCCATGCTTGGATCTCAACCGCGCCGCCGTTTGCCGCGGGGTTTCGGCCCCGCGGCGTCGCTCGATCGCCTCGCGCATGGCGATGACGATGGCGTCGGTGATCCCGACCCCGGCCAGCTTGGCGAACTTGCGCGTCAGCGCGTCGGCTTCCGGATT